>JAFAID010000050.1 GCA_019236925.1 Mycobacterium sp.
TCGTAGTTGGGGTTGTCGTCGAGCGGGAAGATGTAGTCCCACGCCTGGGCCACGTACAGGATCGGATGCCCGACGCCGGGTTTGTCGGCGAGGATGCGGGCGCGGACCTCGGGCTTGCGCATCTCGGCCACCCGCTCGGACAGCGGCAGGTGGGCGATCTCGCGGTAGCTGGGGTAGAGCACGAACGGGTTGGCGCTCAGCTGCAACCCGATGATCAGCCCGATCGGGCGCGGCAACAGCTGCGCGGTGATGTCTCCCCCTGCGGCGTTGGCCTTTTCGACCATCGTGATGGCTTCCGGCCACGTCGGGTCGCCGGCATTGGCGACGACAAGGGTGAAAGTGACCGGCAGCCCGACGTCCTCGGCGACGTCGAAAACCGTTTGCAGCACTGGCTGGTAGCCGCCGGCCGGAATGTCGGGCACGAATTGCAGCAGGCCGCCGCCGCCGTCGACCACGCCCCTGGCGATCTCTTCGATCTCCTCGCGGGCGGCCTCGTAGCTCGGGATCGGCGAGCCACTTTCGGTCTTGTGGATGGTCAGCCGCGACGACGCGAAGCCCAACGCCCCGACCTCCATGGCCTGCTTGGCCAGCGCCCGCATCTTCGCGAGGTCTTCGGGGGTGGCCGGCTCACGGTCGGCGCCGCGCTGACCCATCACGTAGACGCGTAACGGCGAATGCGGCAAGTAGGCGGCCACGTCGATGTCGCGTTTGCCCGCTTCCAGTGCGTCCAAGTATTCGGGGAAGGTCTCCCAGTTCCATGGCAGGCCGTCGGTCATCACGACGCCAGGGATGTCTTCGACACCGGCCATCACGTCGACCAGCACGTCGTGGTCCTCTTGCCGACACGGCGCGAACCCGACCCCGCAGTTGCCCATCACCACGGTCGTTACCCCGTGCGCTGACGATGGGGTAAGCCGCTCCGACCAGATCGACTGGCCGTCGTAGTGGGTGTGCAGATCGACAAATCCCGGGGTGACCAGCAGGCCCGTCGCGTCGATCTCCCGCGTCCCAGGAGAGCCGTTCACCGAGCCGACAGCCGCGATGACGCCGTCACGCACGGCGACGTCACCGATGTACGGGTCACCGCCGAGCCCGTCGACGATGGTGCCGTTGCGGATGATGAGGTCGTAGGTCATCTAAATAATCTCCTTCTAAAGAGCGACTTCTCGCAGCTCAGAGGGCATTTTTAGGTTTCGCGAAGTGTCTCAAAGTGTCCTGAAACTGCCTCCAAATTACCAGGAGAAATGCACTTCGATGTGTCCCGAGGACACACAAAAAACGGGGCGAATCGACCGACATGGCGGTTCGCTGCGGGCGTCTCGCCGGGCGGCCTCGGGAGGTCTGCTACCCCGGTCCCCGGGGGGCTCCAGGCGATAGGATCAGTTGGTTAGGGGGAAGGACGGCAGCATGCCGAGTAATGAACGTTCGGCCCAAACACAATCCCCAGACGAACCGACAGCTTCAGCCACGGAAGCCAACTCGGCCAATCCGCCGCGACGGCGGAACACGGTCAACCATTTTGCAGTCTGGGCACGCCTCGTCGCCGGTGTCGTATTGGTCGTCTCGGCCGTCGCGGTGGTCTTCTTCGCCGGGTTCTTCACCGAGAGGGACGGCGGTGACCTTTTTCCAGCCTTGGAATTTGCAGCCTTTGAAGGTTCTCCCGTGCCGGAAGAAGATACTTGCATTCGGCTTTCTTGTTCACCTGCGGGCAGGTACGGGCAGCATTGCCGTCAGGTCGTAGTGCCATGTTGAAATCTTTGCGTCTCCCCGCGGCTCTGGCCGGAATATCACCCGGGCTACTTCGGCGCGTTCGTCCGTGACCCGGACGGCAACAACGTCGAGGCGGTCTGTCACGCGTAAGGTCGCCGGTATGTCGAGCAGCGATGCGGCCACTCGAGAGTTGCTGCGTGACGCCTTCACCCGGTTGATCGAACACGTCGACGAGCTCACCGATGGACTCACCGACGAACAGGCCAACTACCGACCGAGCCCCGACGCCAACAGCATCGCGTGGCTGATCTGGCACAGCGCTCGGGTGCAGGACATCCAGCTCGCCCCGATCGCCGGCATCGAGGAGGTGTGGACCCACGACGGGTGGGTGGACCGCTTCGGGCTGGACCTGCCGCGCAACGACACCGGCTACGGCCACGGTCCGCAACAGGTGGCCAAGGTAGCGGCGTCGACCGATCTGCTGTCTGGCTACTACCACGCCGTGCACAAGGTGACGCTGGAATTCGTCGCCAGTGTCACCGCCGAGGACTTGGCGCGCATCGTGGATCGCAACTGGGATCCGCCGGTGACTGCCAGCGCGCGACTGGTCAGCATCATCGACGACTGTGCCCAGCACCTCGGCCAAGCCGCCTACGTGCTGGGTATCGTGCCCTAGCTCAGCGAACTTGACAGCTGTCGAAGCCGTGCGACGCACGTCACAATGACGCGGCTAACATGGCCCCTATGACCGCCACCAAGCCTCCCGACACGACCCCCAGCACAACGGAGTTTTCCGGCACCGGCACCATCCGCAATCCCGCGACCGGTGCGATCGCGGGGCAGGTGCAATGGACCGACCCGGCCGACGTGCCTACCATCGCTGCCGGGTTGCGCTCCGCTCAACGTGAATGGGAGCAGCGTGGCGCCACGGGACGCGCCAAGGTCCTGGCTCGGTTCGCGGTCTGGCTGGCCGAGCACCGCGGCGAGATCGAAGAGCTGCTGATCAAGGAAACCGGCAAATCTGCCGTCGATGCGGCGCAAGAGGTGCCGCTGCTGATCATGATCCTGTCGTACTACATCAAGACGATGGAGAAGGCGCTGGAGCCCGAGCGCCGGCCGGCCGCACTGCCGTTCATGGCGATCAAGAAAATCACCGTGCACTACCGGCCGCGGCCCGTCGTGGGCATCATCGCGCCGTGGAACTACCCGGTGGCCAACGCGCTGATGGACGGTATCGGCGCCCTGGCCGCGGGCTGCGCGGTGCTGCTGAAGCCGTCCGAGCGAACCCCGCTGACCGCGGAAGTGCTGCGGCGCGGCTGGCTGGAATCCGGTGCGCCCGACGTGCTGGCGCTGGCCCAGGGCGCCCGTGAGGTGTCGGAGGCCGTCGTCGACAACGTCGATTTCGTGCAGTTCACCGGCTCCTGCGCAACCGGACGCAAAGTGATGGAGCGTGCCGCTCGCCGGTTGACGCCGGTCAGCTTGGAGCTGGGTGGCAAGGACCCGATGATCGTGCTCGAGGACGCCGACATCGATCTCGCCGCGCACGGCGCAGTCTGGGGAGCGATGTTCAACGCCGGCCAGACCTGCGTCTCGGTGGAGCGGGTCTATGTGCTTGAGCAGGTGTATGACCAGTTCGTGAAGGCCGTCGTGCGCGACGTGCAGGCGCTACAGGTCGGCGCCGGCGACGGACACGATTTCGGGGCGTTGATCGACGAGCAACAGCTCGCGGTGACCGAGCGCCACGTCCGCGACGCGGTGGCCGCCGGCGCACGCGCATTGACCGGCGGCCAGCGCACCGACACGTCGGGCAGCTTCTACCCGCCGACGGTGCTCGTCGACGTCGACCACTCGATGGCGTGCATGACCGAGGAGACCTTCGGCCCCACCTTGCCGATCATGAAGGTCGGTTCCGTCGACGAAGCGATCCGACTGGCCAACGACAGCGAATACGGGCTGAGCGCCTCGGTGTTCTCACGCGATTTTGATCGCGCCAAAGAGGTTGCGCTGCAGCTTGATTGCGGTGCGGTCAACATCAACGACGTGATCACCAACCTGATGTGCACGACGGCGCCGATGGGCGGCTGGAAGACTTCAGGCATCGGGGCGCGGTTCGGCGGCGCCGAGGGGCTGCGCAAATACTGTCGCGTCGAAACTGTCGTCGGGCCCCGCACCAATGTCGGCGCGGGCGGGAACTACTACCACAATTCGCTGAAGGCGCTGAAGCGGATGAACCGGCTGATGACGAGGATGGCGCTGTCGCGTCCGCGCCGCGTCGCCAAATAGCCTCCGTAGGCTTGACCGCGTGCGATTCGCGGTGACGGTGCTGCTATGGCTGCTCACCACGGTGGCGCTGGCGGTTGCCGTGCCGACGGCGTGGGTGCAGACGCACATCATCGACGTCGACGGCTACACGGCGATGGCTCAAAAGGTGTCGCGCGACCCGGGGCTGCAGGCCGCGATGGCATCAGAGCTGAGCACACGGGCGATGATGCTGATCAACCAGCACGGCTACAAAGTCGATTCGTCGACGGTCCACGATGTCGCCGCGGGGTATACCGCCGGCCCGGATTTTCCGCCGCAGTTCGCCGACGCCAACCGGATGGCGCACAGCTGGATGTTCACCGGTGCTCACGCGCAGTCCGAAGGCGACCAGTGGGTCGTCGACCTGGCCGGGATGCTCAAAGACAGCGCGTTTACGCAGATGCTGGCGAACTACCACGTGCAGGTGCCCGAGACGATGCGGGTGCCGGTGACGGTGACGACGCCAAAGGTATTGCAGCCGGGCGTATTACGGCCGTTGGCGACCTGGGGTTGGTGGGTGAGCGTCGCCGCGGGGGTGCTGACCGGCATCTGCGCGCTGCTGACACTAACCGTCGCGCGTAGCCGGGGCAGGGCGCTGGCCGGCCTCGGTGTGTCGGCGCTGTTGGTCGGCGCAGCCGGTTGGGCGGCAATCGAACTCGGCCGCCACCGTATCAACGATGCGCTGAACCACACCACCGGCGACATCCGCCGCATCGCCGACGTCATGGTCGGCGAAGCCGAAAGCAGCCTGCACCAATGGCTCAACGTCACTCTGGCCGCGGGCGGAGTGCTGGTGGCGCTCGGCGTGTTGGCTGCGCTGCTGGGGAGTCTGCACAGGTCCTAACGCGCCGACGCGGCCTGGCCGTTCGTCTAGCTCAGCGACAGCTTGGCGAGGATCTTGCCGGTCGGCTGCGGTGACCCGTTGCCGGGTTCGACGGTGAACGCCAGCGCGCTGGAATTCCCGAGGTTGGTCAGCATGTCGGTGGTCGACGGCGCGACGGCCGCGGTGTTCATCGTGCCGGCCGAGGTCGGGCCCTTATCGCCGATCAGCCACATCTGATACACGGTGCCTTGCGAGGGTGGGGGCACGTCGTTCATCACCAGCACACCGGCGTTCTTGTCCCGCGAGAACAGCACCGTCGCCGTTCCTCCGGCGAGTTGGCCGGAGACCGTTCGCACATCTGGTGCCGCCATGATCTGCTCGGCCATTGTCGGCGTGGGGGATGGCCGCAGCGCGATTCCGGCGCCGAAGGCCGCCAATCCGACCACGATTGCGGCTGCTGCAGCTAATAGTTCTGTGCGCCAACGATATCGACGCGCAACGTCAGGCTGCACCGCGGCCAACACCGCCGTGCGCAGACGGGTTGGCGGCTCGGCGGCAGTTGCCGCCGAAACCGCCGTCATCGTTTCGTGGACGGCGCGCACCTCCTCGCGGAAGGCCTCGACGACCGATGGTGACGCCGCAGCGAGCTGCCGGTCGATGGCGTCCCGCTCGGCATCGGACACCGCGTGCAACGCGTACGGCGTGGCCAGCTCGAGCAGTTCGAATTCGGTCGGCTCGGTCATGGGGCACCCAGGCAGTTGCGGAGTCCGCGCAGCGCGTCGCGCATCCGCGATTTGATCGTCGAGAGGTTGGCCGACAACCGCTGTGACACTTCGGTATAAGTCAATCCGCCGTAGTAGACCATTTCGATGCACTGCCGCTGAACGTCGGTCAGCCCATCGAGGCACTCTGCTACCCGGCGGCGCTCATCGGCGGCGATAGCCGATTCGGCGACGATATCGCTGGACGGCTCGACCGTGGACGCGCCGTAACGTGATTCTCGTTGGGTGGCGGCTTGTTCGGCGCGCACCCGGTCGATGGCGCGCCGGTGCGCCATCGTCAGCAGCCAGGACAGGGCGGAGCCCTTCGCCGAATGGTACGCGTCGGCGGTCCGCCACACCTCCAGGTACACCTCTTGGGTGGTTTCTTCGCTGTAGCCCGAATCGCGCAGCACGCGAGCCACCAGCCCGTACACCCGCGCCCTGGTCTGGTCGTAGAGCACGGCGAACGCGTCGGCATCGCGATGCGCGACCCGGTGCAGCAATGCGTCCAGGTCGCCGCCGTGCCGCGGTCCGGTCATTGACCAGTAGCTTAGCGATTCAGCGACGGCGGTCGTCATTTTGCGCCGATCGCGGCGTACATCGGGGTGGCCGGGGCACGAAAAACGATGTCCGTGCCTGGTATTGGTCGAAGCCGGGCCGGCCCGCCATGTACTTCTCGGTGAGCCGGGCGCCGGTGACAGAGACCAGAAAATAGGTCATCAGCAGCGGCGAAAGCACCGTCATCAGCGACCACCGCCCGGCGATGCTGATCAACCACAATCCCCACCACACGCACGCGTCGCCGAAGTAGTTCGGATGACGTGTCCACGCCCACAGGCCGCGATCCATCACCACGCCTTGATGTGCCGGGTCGGATTTGAATACCCGCAGTTGATGGTCGCCGACGGCTTCGAAGATGACGCCGGTGACCCACAACAGGACACCGGCCAGCGTGACGGCCAGCCAGCGGCGCGGGGTGGGGCCGATGACCGCCGAGAGTTGCAGCGGCAACGAGACGAACCACGTCGCGAAGGCTTGGACGAGGAACACCTTGCGAACGACCTGGCCTACCGTGGCGCCACGCAGCAGGTCGGCGTAACGCGGATCCTCGCCCTTGCCCGCCGACCTTCGGTTGATGTACCAGCTCAGCCGCAGAGCCCAGATCGTGACCAGTGCAAGCAGCAGCCACCGGCGGAACGCATCGCCGTTGCCGAGAATCGCGGCGACCGCGGCGACCGCGATGAAACCCAGCCCCCAGGCCACGTCGACGACGTTGTAACGGCCGATGCGCCGGCCGATCGCGAAGGTGACTGCATGCACCACCAGCAACGCGACAGCCGAGGCGCCCGAGACGACCGCTAAGTCGACGATCACGACGCGGCCGCACTGACGAACGTCCATTGGTAGACGTTGAGGTAACCTGACCGGAACCCGGCCTCGGCATGCGCCAGATACAGCTCCCACATTCGCGCGAATACCTCGTCGAAGCCGTTGTGCGCCAGAGTCTTTCGACGTTGCATGAACCGCTCCCGCCATAGCCGCAGCGTCTCCGCGTAGTGTTCGCGCAACGTCAACATATCAACCGGGCGTAAGCGAGTCTGGCGCTCGGTGATCTCGAGAATCGCCTCGGCGGATGGAAGCAGCCCGCCGGGAAAGATGTACTTCTGGATCCAGGTGTGGGTGTTGCGGGTCGCCAGCATTCGATCGTGCGGCATGGTGATGGCCTGGATCGCCAACCGCCCGTTTGGCGTCAGCAGTCGCTCGAGGGTGCGGAAGTAGTCCGGCCATGCGTCAAATCCAATCGCTTCGATCATCTCGGCCGATATCACCGCATCGTAATTTCCGCCTACGTCGCGGTAGTCGCGCAGTTCGACCTGAACGTGATCGGACAATCCGGCGGCGGCGACGCGCTGTCGGGCCAACCACTGCTGGCGCTCCGAGAGTGTGACAGTACGAACTTGCGCTCCGCGTGCGGCTGCCCGGATGGCCAGTTCGCGCCATCCGGTACCAATTTCCAGTAGCCGGGTGCCGGGGCCGACTCGGGCGGCGTCGAGCAGCCGGTCGATCTTGCGCCGTTGCGCGTCGGCGAGGTCGGGCCACGACGCCGGCAGGCGCTCGAATAGTGCGCTCGAATACGTCATGGTTTCGTCGAGGAATTCCGCGAACAGATCATTCGACAGGTCGTAGTGCTTGGCAACGTTGCGGCGGGCCTGTCGCCGGCTCGGAGTTCCCGAAACCGGTTGGGAGGAAATGACGATCGGTCTCAGCCAGTGCAGCGCAGACGGCACCAGGTTCATCACGTCCGTTGCAAGTACGGTCAGCACCTCGGTGAGAGCATCGGATTCCCACTCGCCGGCCATGTAGGACTCGCCGAAACCGATCAGACCGTAGCGTCCGATCCGACGGGCCAGCCGGTCCGGCCGGTTGATTACCAGGGTTGGTGACGCAGCGTCGTCGGCGCCGATCACCGAGCCGTCGGGGTAGCGGAGGCGTAGCGGTAGCCGGGTGGCCGCGCGGCGCAGCAATCGGTTGGCGACTAACGGCGATGCCGCGGCCCGAGGCCCGGACCGCACCCGGGCAACCGCTGGCCAGCGCTCTGAATCTATTGTCGGCGACTGCTTTTCGTCGATGGCTTTGGCCCGCGGCACCACCGGGACCCGACGCGACCACAACGCAATTCCCTGGATGCGGATACGCAACGCCACCATCAACGGTGCCAGCGGCGAAAGGATTTGCATCCGCGCGACGTGGCCAACGGTCGCAGGTCTCCGGGTGCCGCGCAGTGTTGCAACGAACGCCGGCTGGCCATCGCCGTGCAACGACACCACCACGTCCACCTGCCGATCCGGGCGCGGCGCCAGCACCTGATATTGGCCCGCCACTCGGTTGAACGGAGACACGTAGAACTTCTTGGTGACCAGCACTGGTGTATTGGCCGGGGGCAGCAGGTAGATGTGGCGTTGCCCGTAGGTGTTGTGCACCTCGACGAGCACGCAGCGCAGCACTCCGTCGTGGTCGTGGCACCAGAAAACGCTGATCGGATTGAAAACGTAGCCCAGCACCCGCGCCTGCAGCAGCGCGGTGATGCGGCCCTCGGGCAGCGCCGCGTCGTGGTCGGCCAGGTAGGTATGCACCCGGTCCCGAAGCGACTGGCCGGGGCGGCCAGCGAAGTGGTCGCGAGCGTCGAACCGCGCGAGCGGCCGCAACCACCAGGGCAGCGATGGCAGGTCGTCGAGATCGACATACCAGCTGTAGCTGCGGTATTCGAAGAAGTGGTGCACCGGGGCCTGCCGGTTGTGGGTGATCGTGGTGCGGTAGATGGCCGGCGTCAACATGCCAATACCTCCGTGCGCGCTGAACTTGTGGGCCAGTCGGCGCCAAGCCGTCGAGCTGCGCGCAGCCCCGACGCGGCGCCGTCCTCGTGAAAGCCCCACCCGTGATAGGCGCCGGCGAATACCACCAGGTCGTCATCCAGGGTCGGCAATAGACGTTGGGCAGCAACAGATTCCGGCGTATAGAGCGGATGGCTGTAGGTCATCTCAGCGATCACCGACTCCGGATCGACCCGATCATAGCCGCCGAGTGTCACCAGAAACCGGCGGTCGGCATCGATCCGCATCAACCTGCTGACGTCATACGTGATTAGCACATGGTCTCTGGCAGGGGCGCCCCACGTGATCAGGTAATTCCACGACGCCCGGGCGCTTCGGTGTAGGGGCAGTACCGACTCGTCGGTGTGCAGCTGGGCGCGGCTGGTCGAGTAGGGGATCGCACCGAGCACCGTGCGCTCGGCGGGCGAGGGGTCGGTAAGAAGCATCAGCGCCTGGTCGGGATGTACGGCGACAACGGCAGCCTCGAAAAATCGCGGCGGATCCGCCCCGGCCTGCACCAATACGCCGTCGGACAGCCGACGCAGGGAGTGCACCGGTTTTCCAACGCAGACTTCGTGCAACCGGGACGCGACGGCCTGCACGTAATGCGCCGAACCTCCGGTCACCGTGCGCCATGTCGGCGAGCCGAAGACCGACAACATGCCGTGGTGATCGAGAAAGACGAATAGATATCGCGCCGGGTAGCGAAGGGCGTCGCTGCTGCCACATGACCACACCGCCGCCACTAAGGGCGTGATGAAGTGTTCGACGAAGAACGTCGAAAACCGGTGCCGTTGCAGGAAAGCGCTCAACGTCTCCAGGTTGTCGTCGTCGCCGTCGCTCAGCAGCCGGCTCGCGGCGCGGTGGAAGCGGATGATCTCGACGAGCATCAGCAGATAGCGGGGCCTGGCCGAGTGCCAGGATGCGAACAACCCCCGGACGCCGAGAGCTCCCGCATATTCCAGGCCGGTGGCCGCGGCGCGCACCGACATCGACATCTGCGTCTCCTGGGTGACCACACCCAACTCAGCGAACAACCGGCACAGCGTCGGGTAGGTGCGATCGTTGTGCACGAGGAACCCCGAGTCGACACCGATGATGGTGCCGTCGCCGCGGTCGACCAAGTGCGTATGGGCATGCCCGCCCAGCCGGCTGTCGGCCTCGTAAAGGGTGACCCGGTCGTGGGCGGACAAGGCGTAGGCGGCGGTCAGGCCAGCGACACCGCTACCGATTACCGCGATCGACCGTCCAAATGACTTTTGCACGCCGGGTATTCGGAGCGGACGGCCAAACGGACGAATCTGCATCCGAAAGCCATCCACGCCGCCAACCGCTCCGAATAGCAGCTGTCCGACCCGCAACGAGCGGCAGTAGCCGCCAATACGAAAAAGTTGAAGGAGCCCGAGCGAAATGAAGAACCTGCAGAGAAAGACGCTTGCAATAGGCCTGGCGGCGATCGCAGCCGTGGGGTTCTCGGCGTGTTCGAGCAACAAATCGGAGTCCGCGCAGCAGAGCGCGACTCCGGCCACCAGCATGGCGGCGCCCGCCGGCCCGAGCGCAATGGTGAGTCCCGCAGCCAATCTGATCGGTTCGGGATGCGCGGATTACGCCGCGCAGCATCCGAGCGGTCCGGCCTCGGTGACCGGAATGGCACAGGACCCGGTCGCCACGGCCGCGTCCAACAATCCGATGCTGTCGACGTTGACGGCCGCGATCTCCGGCAAGCTGAACGCAGGCGTCAACCTGGTCGACACCCTCAACAGCGGTCAGTACACGGTGTTTGCGCCGACCAACGCCGCATTCGACAAGTTGCCGGCGAGCACGATCGACGAGCTCAAGACCAACGCCAACATGTTGAAGAGCATCCTGACCTACCACGTGGTGCAAGGGCAGGAGAGCCCGAATATGGTTGCCGGCACCCACAAAACCCTGCAAGGGGCCGACGTCAAGGTGACGGGCCAGGGCAACGACCTCAAAGTCGACGACGCGGGCCTAGTGTGCGGAGGAGTGCACACCGCCAACGCGACGGTGTACATGATCGACACGGTGCTGACGCCGCCCAGCCAGTAACGGCCTACCGTTAGAGGGCCGCGCCGTCGGCACCGATTTAAGACAGGTTTGGTAGCGAATAGTGATGATGTTGTCCTTGGCGCTCATTGGTCTGGTGGGGGGCCTGATCACCGGCATTTCGCCGTGTATCCTCCCCGTGCTGCCGGTCATCTTCTTCTCCGGTACGCAGGGCCCAGCCGACGGCGCGGTCGCGGTCAAGTCGAAACGTGAAGTCCTGCGGCCGTATCGGGTGATTGGCGGCCTGGTGCTGAGCTTCAGCCTGGCGACGCTGGTAGGCTCGGCATTGCTGTCGCTGCTGCACCTGCCGCAAGACGCCATCCGCTGGGTGGCGCTGGCCGCATTGGTGGCGATCGGTCTCGGCTTGATCTTCCCGCGCTTCGAGCAACTGCTGGAGCGGCCGTTCTCCCGCATCCCGCAAAAGCAGATCACGGCCCGCGCCAACGGTTTTGGTCTGGGCTTGGCGCTCGGCGTGCTCTACGTGCCGTGCGCAGGGCCGGTGCTGGCCGCGATTGTGGTGGCCGGCGCGACCGCCAACATCGGTCTGCCCGTCGTCGTCCTCACGGTGGCATTCGCCGTGGGCACGGCGGTGCCGCTGTTGTTCTTCGCGTTGGCCGGCCAACGAGTTGCCCAGCGGGTCAGTGCCTTTCGTAGCCGCCAACGCCAGATCCGCGTCGTGGCAGGGCTTGTAACGCTGCTGCTGGCGGTGGCTTTGGTGTTCAACCTTCCTGCGATGCTGCAGCGGGCCGTTCCGGACTACACCCACTCGTTGGAGGACAAGCTAGGCGGTAGCAAGCAGATCCAGCAACAGCTCGGCGGCATCGTCAACGATCAGAACAGGGAATTATCGAATTGCCTCGACGGGTCGGAACAGCTGCAGAACTGCGGTCCCGCACCCGACCTCAAGGGCATCGTCGCATGGCTGAACACGCCTGGTGACAAACCGATCGACCTGCATTCATTGCGGGGCAAGGTTGTGCTGGTGGACTTTTGGGCGTATTCGTGCATCAATTGCCAGCGCGCGATCCCGCACGTTGAAGGCTGGTATAAGGCGTACCGCGACAGCGGTTTCGAGGTCATCGGCGTGCACACCCCCGAGTACGCGTTCGAAAAGGTCACCAACAATGTCCGAAAGGGCGCTGCGGATTTGGGCATCACGTATCCGGTCGCACAGGACAACAACTATTCGACGTGGACGAACTACCGCAACGAGTACTGGCCCGCCGAATACCTGATCGACGCCGGCGGCACCGTGCGCCACGTCAAGTTCGGCGAAGGCGACTACAACGGCACCGAAAAGCTGATCCGTGGGCTGATTACCAACGCGCACCCGGGAGTCGCGCTACCGCCGCCGGTGGACGCGCCCGACACCACCCCGCAACGCGGGCTGACTCCTGAGACGTACTTGGGCGTGGGCAAGGTGGTCAACTATGCGGGCGGGGGGACCTACGACGAAGGGCGAGCGAGCTTCGCGTTTCCTCAGGCGCTGCCTGACGACTCGTTCGCGCTGCAGGGACCGTGGATGCTGGACTATCAGGGGGCGACGGCCGACAGCAATGCGTCGAGCATCGAACTGAACTACCACGCGAAAAACGTCTACCTCGTCGTCGGTGGCACCGGCAGTCTCACCGTGACCCGCGACGGACAGACGACAACGCTGCCAGTCAGCGGGCCGCCGCAGGCACGCCAGATCGTCGCCGGCAGGGACGTGGCGCAGGGGTCACTTCAAGTGCGTCCCAGCCAAGGGCTGCAGATGTTTTCCTTCACCTACGGCTAAACCGCACTTCGATCGTCACGGCGTGATGACGTGTGACGGGTCAGGCCGCAGCTCCGGCGGTGCCTGGCTGTAGTCACCGAACGGCCCATCGCGCCGCTCGACCGCGGCCCGCGCACCCTGGGTTTGCGCGGTGTGGATGAAGTCGAGCGCCTCGGGGGTGTTGCGCATCAGGCCATCGACGATGCCGCCCAGCAGCTGGGTGGAGGCCAGGCCCATGTTCTCGTAGGCCTGGTTGACGATCAGCTTCTGCGCCCGCAACTGCGACAACGGGATCTGCGCTAGCTCGGCAGCGATCTCGGCGACCCGGGCCTCGAGGTGCTCGAAGGGGACCGCCTCGTTGATCAGCTCGATCTCGGCGGCCTGCACACCGGTGAGCGGCCGGCCGGTCAGCGCATGCCACTTGGCCTTGGCCAGGCTCAGCCGGTACATCCACATGCCGGTCAGGTAGGCCCCCCACATCCGGCTGTACGGGGTGCCGATCACAGCGTCGTTGCTGGCGATGACGATGTCGGCGCACAGCGCATAATCGCTGCCTCCGCCTACGCACCAGCCGTGCAACTGGGCGATCACCGGTTTGGTGGCCCGCCAGATCGCCATGAACTTCTGATGCGGTCCCGTCGGTGCGGTAACCATGGCGAAATCCTTGCCCGGATCCCACTGCCCGTCGGTGTTCACGTTGTCGTCCCACTGCTGGAAGCCGCGGCCGAAGTCGTAGCCGGCGCAGAACGCGCGACCGGCGCCGCGCAGCACGATGACCTTGATGTCGTCGTCCCGCTCGGCCAGGCCGACCGCGGCCTCGATTTCGTCAGGCATTGGCGGAACGATGGTGTTGAGGTGGTCCGGGCGGTTCAACGTGATGGTGGCGACCGGCCCGGCCGCTGTGTACAGCAATGTTTCGAATTGAGCAGCTGGCATAACTGAATGCTGACAGCTCGGCTCAGTTGCGTGGTGTGGATGTCGCCACTAGTCGTCAGCGTGCCGTCGCTGGTCCCATCGCTCAAGCCGTGCCTGTAACTGGAGCAGGCCAAGCCCGGCGACCGGAGCAGCGATGAAAAAGCATGCCATCGTGAGTGGAGTCATCTCGACCTCCTCTACTGGGCTCTCCCCGCCCCTAATCTTCCCCACACGTCTTTCTTAGCTAGATGTAAGGTACGCCTTAGCCCTCGGTCAGGAAAGCCAAAACGCCCGATTTTTTTCAAGATGTTCCAGAAAAGATATCCGCTCCGGCCGTGACGGCGGGTGAGGCTCACCGGCCGTCGGGCGGCAACATTTGAAACCCGGTCAAGATGGTCTGCGTGTCTTGGACGTATCCGGGGTTGTCGGGGTCGGCCGCCTGAACCGTGACCGTCGCAGCGTAGGTGTTGCGAGAAAACGCGCCTATCACGATGAGCGTCTTGGCCGTGCGTGGCGGGATTCTGCCGATGGCCGGGGCGTCGTAGCTGACCAGCTCAGCCCTGTGGCCGCACAGGGTGGTCTCGGTCGTCTGCATGTTGGTGACGCCCAGGCGATCGGCCAACGCCGCGCGTTCCTGATCGAAGATCTTTTGCTGATCCTGGGTCGCGCCGGGGGCGGATTCCAGGGTGACGACAGCGGTGGGCGCGAAGTCGTTGTCGGCCAAATCCTCATTTCCCATGGTAAAGCGGATGATCTCTGAATCGAGCATCTTCGTGCGGTGCCACCCGGGCGGCTGCGGAATCCGCAGCTGCGGCTCACCGGCCGCGCGTGCCGGAACCGATGCCATGGGCGCCGAAACCTGTTTGCATATAGTGCTTTTGGCGCCGATAGCGCCGTCGGCGCCGTGAACTGCAGTGCCGGTGACCAACTTCGTGCAACCCGGGGCTGCAAACAGTGCCACCGCCGCGACCGTCGCAGACAGCATGCACCGCAGTCGCATCACGCCACACCCCACCTTCGTCAACTGGTCTGTCAAGTGTCCAACATTTGCCAGAGAAACGAGAAGCTAAGCGCTGACTTGAACGCGATTTGCGCGTTGTCGGCAGCACCGGCGTGGCCGCCTTCGATGTTCTCGTAGTACCAGACCCGGTGACCCGCGGCTTCCAGCGCCGCCGTCATTTTGCGGGCATGACCCGGATGCACCCGATCGTCACGGGTCGACGTGGTGATCAGCAACGGCGGGTACTCGACGTCAGCCGAAATGTTGTGGTATGGCGAATATTCGGCGATGAATTCCCAATCGTCAGGATTGTCTGGGTCCCCGTACTCGGCAACCCAGGACGCGCCCGCCAGCAGCAGATGGAAGCGGCGCATGTCCAGTAAGGGCACCTGACATACCAACGCGCCAAACAGCTTTGGGTACTTAGTCAGCATGATGCCCATCAGCAGCCCGCCGTTACTGCCACCCTGTGCCCCGAGCTGCCGCACAGTGGTGACGCCGCGGTCCACTAAATCGGTTGCCACCGCGGCGAAGTCCTCGGCCACCAAGTGCCGGCCCTCGCGCATCGCCTGAGTGTGCCAGCCGGGGCCGTACTCGCCGCCACCGCGGATGTTGGCCAGCACAAAGGTGCCCCCGCGCGCCAGCCACAGCCGGCCCAATACGCCGTCGTACCCTGGGGTTCGGGCCACCTCGAATCCGCCGTAGCCGCCCAGCAGTGTCGGCCCGGGCCCAGTCGCACCAGGCGGGCGCACCACAAAATACGGGATCGAGGTGCCATCCTTGGATGTCGCGAAATGCTGTGCGACGGTCATTCCTTCGGCGTCGAAAAAAGCCGGCGCGGATTTGATCTGTTCCAGTGGCCCGTCGACCGGCCCGTGCAGTAGCCGCGACGGCGTCGTGAATCCGCTGGAATCCAAGAAGATTTCGTCGCCGGTGTCGTCAGCGCCGGCGATAACGGTGTTGGTGTTGGCCGGCACATCGGTCACCGGTCGACGCTGCCAGGTGCCCGGTGTGACGATGTCGACGCGACTGGCCACGTCCGCCAGCGTGACCATCACGAGCCGCTCGCGGGTCCACGCGTAGTGGAGCAGGCTGGTGTGCTTGTCGGGCTCGAACACAACCCGCAACTGCGCTGTGCCGGCCAGGAATTCGTCATAGTCGGCGGCCAGCAACGAGCCCGCGGTATAGCTGGCGCTGCCGGTGAACCAGTCGGTGCGCAGCTCGATCAGCAACCACTCCCGGTGCACCGACACCGACGCATCGGTGGGCGCGTCGATGCGGATCAGCTCCTCGCCGCGCAGCTCGTACACCTGGTCGTTGAAGAAGTCGATAGCCCGTCGCAGTATTGTCCGCTCGAAGCCGGGCGTGCGGTCGACCCCGGCGGTCGCGATGACATCGCCAGGTGAGCCTTCGAACACCGTCTGCGCATCTTCGACCGGTTGTCCGCGGTGCCATCGCTTGACGATCCGGGGGTAGCCGGATTCGGTCAACGAGTCAGCGCCGAAGTCGGTGCCTATCAGCAGGGTGTCCGCATCGACCCAGCTGAATCCGGACTTGGCCTCGGCCAGAGCGAACCCGCCCTCGACGAATTCGCGTGTGGCCATGTCGAATTCACGCATGATAGCGGCGTCCGAGCCGCCAGGGGAGAGGCTGATCAGGGCTCGGGTGTACTCGGGGTAGATGACGTTGGCGCCGGCCCACACCCATTTCTCGTCGTCGACACGAGCCAGCTCATCGACGTCGATCAGCACATCCCAGTCCGGGCTATCGCTGCGGTAGCTGTCCAAAGTGGTGCGTCGCCACAGCCCGCGCGGGTTGGCGGCGTCGCGCCAGAAGTTGTACAGGTAGTCGCCGCGACGGCGCACGTAAGGGATCCGGGCATCGGTGTCGAGCACCTCGAGAGCGGCGGTGCGCATTCGCTCGAACTCCTCGCCGGAGAACTCGGCCTCCGTCGGCTCGTTGCGGGCGCGCACCCAGTCCAGCGCCTCCTCGCCGAGGATGTCCTCCAGCCATAAATAGGGGTCGTTTGTCTCGTCACGGGACGCGGGGCTCGTCATAGAAGAGATTGTGGCTGCGGCGGTAGTGTGAGCTGTATAACACCGTCGAACGAGGAGCTGATCCGATGACCCTTTATGCACGTCCGGGTTCCGCGGGGGCGCTGATGTCGTACGAATCGCGGTACGGCAACTTCATCGGGGGCGAGTGGGTCGCGCCGGCCGGCGGTAAGTATTTCGAGAACTTGACGCCGGTCACCGGTCAGCCGTTCTGCGAGGTGGCGCGCTCCGATGAGGCTGACGTCGACAAGGCGCTCGACGCTGCTCATGCGGCAGCACCCGGTTGGGGTAAGACCGCGCCGGCGGAGCGGGCCGCGATCTTGAACAAGATCGCTGACCGTATCGACGAGAACCGGGAGTCGCTGGCGCTCGCCGAAGTCTGGGACAACGGCAAACCGATCCGCGAGGCGGTGGCCGCCGACATTCCGCTGGCGGCTGATCATTTCCGCTATTTCGCGAGCGCCATCCGCGCCCAAGAGGGTTCGCTGTCGCAGATCGACGAGGACACCGTCGCTTATCACTTCCACGAGCCGTTGGGTGTGGTCGGGCAGATCATTCCGTGGAATTTCCCGATCCTGATGGCCACCTGGAAGCTGGCGCCGGCGTTGGCGGCCGGCAACGCCGCGGTGCTCAAGCCCGCCGAGCAGACCCCCGCGTCGGTGCTGTATTTCATGTCGCTGATCGCCGATCTACTGCCGGCCGGGGTGGTCAATGTCGTCAACGGGTTCGGCGCCGAGGCCGGGAAGCCGCTGGCGTCGAGCAACCGGATCGCCAAGGTCGCGTTCACCGGCGAGACCACCACCGGGCGACTGATCATGCAGTACGCGTCGCAGAACCTGATCCCGGTCACCCTGGAACTGGGTGGCAAGAGCCCCAACATTTTCTTCTCCGACGTGATGGCCGCCCACGACGACTTCCAGGACAAGGCGCTGGAAGGGTTCACCATGTTCGCGCTCAACCAGGGCGAGGTGTGCACCTGCCCGTCGCGCAGCCTGGTGCAGGCCGACATCTACGACGAGTTCCTGGAACTGGCGGCCATCCGCACCAAAGCGGTCCGCCAGGGCGATCCGCTGGACACCGAGACCATGGTCGGCTCGCAGGCCTCCAACGACCAGCTGGAAAAGGTGTTGTCCTACATCGAGATCGGCAAGGACGAAGGCGCCAAGATCATCACCGGCGGCGAGCGCGCCGAGTTGGGCGGTGACCTGTCCGGCGGCTACTACGTGCAGCCCACCATCTTCGCCGGCAACAACAAGATGCGGATATTCCAAGAGGAGATTTTCGGGCCGGTCGTCTCGGTGGCGTCGTTCAAGGACTACGACGACGCGATCTCGATTGCCAACGACACCCTCTACGGCCTGGGTGCGGGGGTGTGGAGCCGGGACGGCAACACCGCCTACCGGGCCGGCCGCGACATCCAGGCCGGCCGGGTGTGGGTCAACTGCTACCACGTCTACCCGGCGCACGCGGCGTTCGGCGGCTACAAGCAGTCCGGCATCGG
>JAFAID010000059.1 GCA_019236925.1 Mycobacterium sp.
TCCGGTGCAGACCGGCAATCTTCGGGTGAACCCCGTCGTGTGGGACGCCAGCGTCTGCCACACCTACTGGTACGTCCAGCCCGGGCAGGGCAATGTCGCTCACAACATTTTTGAGGGCGACACGCCACCAGCACCGCCTCCACCGCCGCCGGGCCTCAACTTCTGCCCGATTCCGCCGTGGTGTCCGTAATCTAGGAACCGTATTCGGCCGTCCCGTCAGGCGCCGTCTGCTCGAGTGGCAGGCACACCGTCGCCATGATCTTGTCAGCCAGCGTTTGGCGCTTGGCGGTCCACAGCGGAAGCAAGTAGCCGGCGAAGAACGGGACGGCGTCGACGACGTGCGTGATCTGGCGCAGCACGGACAAACCGAAACCCAGTGGCTGCCCGGTGTTCTCGCTGACCACTTTGAACTTCAGCACCGACTTACCGATGCTCGATCCGGTGGTTCCTTGACGGTAGCCGTAGTTCCAGATCAAATAGACAAACCCGACCAGCACTGCGCCCCACATCACCGTCAGACCCACCGTGGAGTACCCGATGGAGCAAATCTGGTCGACGTCGTACTGCGTGATGTCGGTCAAACAGGCGGAGTCGACCGAGTTCTGCAGAACCAGCCAACCGACTCCGAGGATGACGACGAACGGCAGGGTGTCAATCAGGTAAGCCCCGACCCTGGTGAGCCATGGTGTGTAAGCCTGCTGCGGCAGACCGCGGATTACCGGCCCGGGCGGCGGCGGCGCGTACCCGCCCGCGGGCGGGGGCGGCGGCGGGTACTCGCCACCAAGCGGCGGAGGCGGCGGGGGCGGTTGGTCGGTCACCGACGGCTTTCCCTTTGCGCAGAATTTGCTGGACTGGGCGGGACTAGGTTATCCGAAGGGCCACCGAGAATCGTGACGACCAGGCTGCGGCCGGAAAGCATCCGCGGGGCACGCGGATCCGACCGGCGTCGTCCGCGGCGTCGAGCCGCACCCTGGGTGCGGTGGTTTGCTACCCGAAGTAATTTGCCTGTCGGCCGTCCCGCTACCTGCGTGGCGCGCCATCGGAGAGGAAACCCAACAAGTCATACCGGGTGATCACCCCTACCGGTTTGCCTTCCTCGACGACCATCACGGCGTCCAGGTCCCGTAGCGCCTTGGCGAGCGAGCCGACCAGTTCGCCGGCTCCGATGATCGGCAGCGGCGGACTCATATGCATCCCAACGGCATCGGCCAAATTCGCGCGGCCCTCGAAGACCGCGGAAAGCAGTTCGCGCTCAGACACACTGCCGGCCACCTCGCCGGCCATCACCGGCGGCTCGGCGCCGACGACGGGCATTTGGGACACCCCGTACTCGCGCAGGATGCCGATCGCGTCGCGGACCGTCTCCGACGGGTGGGTGTGCACCAAATCGGGCAGCGCACCGGATTTCCGGCGCAGCACCTCGCCCACCGTCGGCTGTTCGATCGAGCCGTCCAGCCGGGTGCGCAGGAACCCGTATGACGACATCCAGGCGTCGTTGAAAATCTTCGACATGTAGCCGCGGCCGCCGTCGGGCAGCAGCACCACGATCAGCGCGTCCGGGCCGGCTTGCTCGGCGACCTTCAGCGCGGCCACCACGGCCATTCCGCACGAGCCGCCGACGAGCATGGCCTCCTCGCGGGCCAGCCTTCTGGTCATGTTGAACGAATCGGAATCAGATACCGCGATGATCTCGTCGGGGATGCTGCGGTCGTAGGCCGCCGGCCAGAAGTCCTCGCCTACCCCTTCGACGAGATACGGCCGGCCGCTACCGCCGGAGTACACCGAACCTTCCGGGTCGGCGCCGATGACACGCACCGGCCCTTCTGGTCGACCACCCGATACCTCCTTGAGGTAGCGACCTGCGCCGGTAATCGTCCCGCCGGTCCCGATGCCGGCAACGAAATGGGTGACCTGGCCATCGGTATCGGCCCAGATCTCCGGGCCGGTGGTCTCGTAGTGGCTCGCCGGGCCCTGCGGATTGGAATACTGGTCGGGCTTCCAGGCACCGTCGATTTCGGTGACCAACCGGTCGGACACGCTGTAGTAGCTATCCGGATGGTCGGGCGGTACCGCCGTCGGGCATACCACCACTTCAGCGCCGTAGGCGCGCAGCACGTTCTGCTTGTCCTCGCTGACCTTGTCGGGGCAGACGAACACGCACCGATAGCCGCGGTACTGGGCCACCAGAGCCAAGCCGACGCCGGTGTTCCCGGAGGTGGGTTCGACGATGGTGCCGCCCGGCTTCAGCTGACCACTGGCCTCGGCGGCGTCGATCATCTTCACCGCGATCCGGTCCTTGCTGCTCAGGCCCGGGTTGAGGTATTCGACCTTGGCGACGACCCTGCCCGACCCCGGCGGCACGACCGAGTTCAGCTGAACTAGTGGAGTATTCCCGATGAGTTCACTGATGTGTCGCGCGATCCGCATGCGTTCATCGTCTCAGGTGCTGCGGCGCCGCGCGCGAGCACGCCCGGCGACGATGCGGGCCGGGCACCGGGCCGCGAAGGAGCCGGGCAATCGGCGCTAGTCGGTGGCTTCGCGGATGTACTCGCCGATCTGCCGAAGCGAGCGCGTCGCCTCGGGCACCACCGGCGCGGCGAGCTGGAAGTCGTGTATCTGACCGGGCCAGACCCGAACCTCGGTCGGCACGCCTGCCGCCGCCAGCCGGCGGGCGGCCACCCGCGCGTCGTGCAACAACACCTCGGATCCCGACACGTGGATCAACGTCCGCGGCAGTCCCGGCTCGAGGTGGTCGAGCGGCTCGTAGAGCTGCTCGCGCTTTCCGTCGACGACGTGCTCGCCGGCGGCCTTGGCGATCAGTGCGACCAGCGCATCGAACGCCTTGGACGGGAACATCGCGTCGGTCTTGATGTTGGGATGCGACTGCTTGGGCTCTTTGGCCAGTTGCAGCAACGGCGAGATCGCCACCAGCGCAGCGGGTTCTTCGTGCACCTGCTGAAGTCGTTGGGCCAGCGCAAGAGCGAGATAACCACCGGCGGAGTCGCCGGCCAACACGATCTGCTCGGGCTCGTATCCACGCAGCCGCAGCCAGCGGTAGGCGTCGTGGCAGTCGTCCAGCGCCATGCCGACCGAATGCTTCGGGATCAGCCGGTAGTTGACCACCAGCACCGGCGAGTCGGCGAATTTCGACAACGCGTTGACGATTCTGCTGTGCGAGTTGACCCCGCAGGTCAAGAACGCGCCGCCGTGCAGATAGAGCACCACCCGGCGCTTGCCGTCGGCCGGCAATACCCCGGGCGCGCGCACCAGTTGCGCGGTGGCGTTTGGCAATTCGACTGTCGCGCGGATGGTTCCGGGGGCAGGAAGCAGCACCCGCGACGCGAAATCGATGAGGCCGAATGGCCACGGCATGTGCGGAATGTAGCTGCCCACGGCCAAAACCGGCCGGATGGTCAGACGGCATGCCAGCGACGCGATCATTCCGGGAAGGCTTGGGCCGCTTTCGACGACCTCGACCGGTGCGCCGTCGCTGACGGGAAACCTGCGCGCCCGCAACGCATCACGGATGCCAATCGCGTTCCGGGGCGAGCCCGAAACCTTGCTCGGTGCGGTCATGCTCAACACTCCTACGCCGTTGTAGTGCGATACAGCATGTCGACGAGGTAGCGGAGCGACCGGTTCAATGCCCCAGTTGCGGGAGGTGTACCGGCCTGGCACTCAGCCAACCTCGCAAACTTAGCTTGACACTTCTTAGAATTTCAACAATCAAAGAATCTGATTCGATACCAGAACTGGTCCGCTCCGTAATCGTGTCGACCGTGGGCTACCTGAACACCGGCCGCCGGCGACATAAACTGATCACGTGGCACTACGCCCTCCCCGGGGTTCGATCGTTGCGCTGGCCGCAGCAGGCGCGCTGGCGTCGACGGGCACTGCCTATTTGGGCGCCCGCAACCTGCTGATTGGCCAGGCGGAGAAGGCCCGCAGCGCCATCCCGAAATCGTGGGACATCCCGCCGCGGGCTGACGGTGTCTATACCGCGGGCGGCGGTCCTGTGCAGCGCTGGGAACGCGGGATGCCCGTCGACCTGCACCTGATGATCTTCGGCGACTCGACGGCAACCGGGTACGGCTGTCGCATCGCCGACGAAGTTCCCGGCGTGCTGATCGCGCGCGGACTCGCCGAGCACAGCGGAAAACGCATCCGGTTGAGCACCAAAGCGATCGTCGGAGCCACGTCGAAGGGCTTGTCCGGCCAGGTCGACGCCATGTTCGTGGCCGGTCCGCCGCCGGACGCCGCGGTGATCTTGGTCGGTGCCAACGACGTGACCGCGCTCAACGGCATCGGCGCCTCCTCGCGGCGACTCGGCGCAGCGGTGCGGCGGCTGTGCGCCAGCGGCGCAGTCGTCGTCGTCGCCACCTGCCCGGACTTCGGCGTGGTCAAAGCCATCCCGCAGCCGCTGCGCTGGACGGTGAGCACCCTAGGCCTGCGGCTCGCCCGTGCCCAGTCCGGCGCAGTCAGGTCTGCCGGCGGTGTGCCGGTGCCGCTCGCCTCGTTAATCAACGATGAGTTTCGCCATGCACCCGAATTGATGCTGTCCGAAGACCAGTTTCACCCGTCGGCTGCCGGATATGCGCTCGCCGCGAGCCAGCTGCTGCCGGCGTTGTGCCAGGCGCTCGGCGAGTGGGCCGGCGAGCCGGCCTTGCCGTCGGCAACCGCCACCGAGGCCGGTCCCGGCTACTTGACGCTTCGGCTGATCTCGCGGCTTTGGCGCCGGCCCACCACCGGCGTGCCGGCACCCATCGTCGTACCTGCCCCCAGCTAGATCGCCCGCATCGTCGCCAGGCTGGACCCAATTGCCCGGCTCCTCAACGGGCCGCTACACGGCCCGCATCGTCGCCAGGCTAGATTCGGGTCCAGACCACACCCATGGATGGAGCCGTCATGCCGGAAGCCGTCATCGTCTCAACCGCCCGTTCGCCGATCGGCCGCGCCATGAAGGGGTCGCTGGTGAGCATGCGGCCCGACGACCTGGCGACGCAGATGGTGCGCGCCGCGCTGGACAAGGTGGAGGCCCTGAACCCACACCAGATCGACGACCTGATCTTGGGCTGCGGCCTGCCCGGTGGCGAGCAGGGCTTCAACATGGCCCGCGTCGTCGCCGTCCAACTCGGCTACGACTTCCTGCCGGGCACCACCGTCAACCGGTACTGCTCATCGTCGCTGCAGACCATCCGGATGGCCTTCCACGCGATCAAGGCCGGTGAGGGCGACGCGTTCATCTCCGCCGGGGTGGAGACGGTCTCCCGGTTCGCCAAGGGCAACTCGGACTCCTGGCCAGACACCAAGAACCCGGTGTTCGACGAGGCCCAGCAGCGCACGGCGGAAGGGGCGCAGGGCGCCGACGAGTGGCACGACCCCCGCAAAGACCAGGCGCTGCCCGATATCTACATCGCAATGGGTCAAACCGCCGAAAACGTCGCCATCCTCACCGGAATCAGCCGGGAAGACCAGGACCACTGGGGCGTGCGCAGCCAGAACCGGGCTGAGGAGGCGATCAAGAGCGGGTTCTTCGAGCGCGAGATCGTGCCCGTCAAACTGCCCGACGGCACGACGGTCAGCACCGACGATGGTCCGCGACCGGGAACCACCTATGAGAAGGTCAGCGAGCTCAAACCGGTGTTCCGGCCCAACGGCACCGTGACCGCCGGCAATGCCTGCCCGCTGAACGACGGCGCCGCCGCTGTGGTGATCACCAGCGACACCAAGGCCAAAGAACTCGGCCTGAAACCGCTGGCCCGCATCGTGTCCACCGGGGTGAGCGGCCTGTCCCCGGAGATCATGGGCCTCGGACCGATCGAAGCGTCGAAGAAAGCCCTGCAAAGGGCGGGCTTGTCGGTCAAGAACATCGACCTGTTCGAGATCAACGAGGCCTTCGCGGTGCAAGTACTCGGCTCCGCCCGCGAATTGGGCATCGACGAGGACAAGCTGAACGTGTCCGGCGGCGCGATCGCCTTGGGCCACCCGTTCGGCATGACCGGCGCCCGCATCGCCACCACGCTGCTCAACAACTTGCAGACCCACGACAAGACCTTCGGCCTGGAGACCATGTGCGTCGGCGGCGGTCAGGGCATGGCGATGGTGATCGAGCGGCTCAGCTGACCGCAGGCTTCACAACGTCAAAGCCCGGGCACGGTGTGCCCGGGCTTTGAGTTTCAAGAGCTAGTCGTTCTGTAGATAACTGAGCAGGCGCAGGATCTCGATGTAGAGCCAGACCAGCGTCACGGTCAGGCCCAGCGCGATACCCCAAGCCGCCTTCTCCGGAGCTCCGGCGCGGATCATCTGGTCGGCAGCGTCGAAATCGATGAGGAAGCTGAACGCCGCCAGGCCGATGCAGACCAGCGAGAAGATGATCGCCAACGTGCCGCCGCTGCGCAGGCCTAAGCCCTCGTGGTGGTTCATCGGGAGCATCGACAGCAGCAGGTTGCCGATCATCAAGGTGAGCACACCGAAGATGCCGGCGACGATCATCCGGGTGAACTTCGGGGTGACCCGGATGGCGCCGGTTTTGTAGACGACGAGCATCCCGACGAACACCCCGAGCGTGCCCAGGATCGCCTGTCCGATCAGCACGCCCGCATTAGCGTTCGACACCGAGAAGTTGGCCAGCAGGAAGGAGATGGCCCCAAGGAACAGCCCTTCCAGCGCCGCGTACGTCAGCACGATCGCCGGGCTGTCCTGCTTGCGCCCGAAGGTGGCGATCAGCACGAGGGCCAGACCACCGAAGGCACCGACGAAGGTGAACGGGGCGGCCAGCGCCTGGTTGGCCGCCACCATGAAGTAGGAGACGACAGCCACAGCCGACAGCACCGCCAGGGTGATTCCGGTCTTGGTGACGACGTCGTCGATGGTCAGCGGGCGGGAAACGCCTGCCCGCTGGTCGACATACGGAGCATAGGGGTCCGTCTGATGCCCATACTGAGTCGCTGCGCCCGCGACGCCCGTCCCGAACTGCGCGTACCCGCCGCGCTGCTTGGGCAGCGAGCGAAATACCGGGTTGCTAGTCTCCCGCACCGTCGGATCCTCTCTTGAACCGTGACTTGGAGCTGTGTGAACAACTGATCAACGAACCGTAGTCCAGCCAGGTTCCCAGCGGAGAGGCTTTACGTGATGTGCGGCCGGGCCTACTCGAGATAAACCTTACCCGCGAGCGCTCCAGACCGGGTAACGATCTAGATTGCTGGTCAAGTCGTGACCAGCAATCGACGAGGGATTCACGTGGCATTCACCGAGGGGAGACGAAGCGCGTGACGGACGAGCCCGACGAGATCTTGAGCCGCGTCGAAGACGGTGTCGGTTTTGGGACGCTCAATCGCCCCAAGGCGATCAACTCGCTGAACCAGGGCATGGTCGATGAGCTGCGCGTGGTTCTGGCCGGCTGGGAGCACGATGCCGCCGTCCGCGTGGTGGTGCTCTCCGGCGCCGGGGAGCGCGGGCTGTGTGCCGGCGGCGACGTGGTGGCCGTCTATGACAGCGCCCGCAAGGACGGGGTCGAGACACGTCGGTTCTGGCGCGACGAGTATCTGCTCAACGGTCAGATCGGCCGGTTCCCCAAACCGTTTGTGTCGTTGATGGACGGCATCGTGATGGGCGGCGGCGTCGGCGTCAGTGCACACGCAAACACCCGGGTGGTGACGGACACTTCGAAGATCGCGATGCCCGAGGTCGGCATCGGGTTCATCCCCGACGTCGGAGGTGCGTTTCTGCTGTCCCGGGCGCCCGGTGCGCTGGGCTTGTACGCCGCCCTGACCGGAGCGCCGTTTTCCGGAGCCGACGCTATCGCAATGGGATTCGCCGATCACTACGTGCCGCGCAGCGAACTTGACGCGTTCACGGCGGCGATCGTCACGGACGGCATCACCAGCGCACTAGTCCACCATGCCGTTGAATCTCCGCCGAGTACCCTTGTAGCGCAACGTGATTGGATCGACAAGTGCTTTGCGGGTGACACTGTTGAAGACATTGTCGCCGCGCTGCGCGGGCATGACGCCGGACCGGCGCAAGACGCCGCCAACCTGATCGGAACTCGCTCCCCCATCGCGGTGTCGGTGGCGCTGCAGGCAGTGCGTCGCGCCGCCAAACTGGAAACGCTGGAAGATGTTCTGATCCAGGACTATCGGGTGTCGTCCGCGTCGGCACGCTCGCACGATCTGGTGGAGGGCATCCGCGCGCAGATTATCGACAAAGATCGCAATCCGAAGTGGTCGCCCGCGACGCTGGCCGAGGTGAGCGCGGCTGACGTGGAGGCCTACTTCGCACCGGTCGACGACGATCTGACGTTCTAGGAGGAGCAGGACATGGCCGAAAAGGAATACGAAACCATCTTGGTCGAGCGCGACGGACGGGTCGGCACTATCACGCTGAACCGGCCGCAGGCACTGAATGCCCTCAACAGCCAAATGATGAACGAGGTCACTAGTGCTGCAGCCGAATTCGATGCCGACCCGGGTATCGGGGCGATCGTCATCACCGGATCGGCCAAAGCGTTCGCCGCCGGCGCCGACATCAAAGAGATGTCTAGCCTGGCTTTCGCCGACGTCTTCGACGGCGACTTCTTCGCCCCCTGGGCCAAGCTGGCCGCCGTCCGCACTCCGACCATCGCCGCGGTAGCCGGGCACGCGCTGGGCGGCGGCTGCGAACTGGCGATGATGTGCGACCTGCTGATCGCCGCTGACACAGCAAAATTCGGCCAACCAGAGATTAAGCTCGGCGTGCTGCCCGGCATGGGCGGTTCGCAACGGCTGACCCGCGCGATCGGCAAGGCCAAGGCCATGGACCTGATCCTGACCGGGCGCACCATCGACGCCGCCGAGGCCGAGCGCAGCGGCCTGGTGTCGCGGGTGGTGCCCGCCGACGACTTGCTGACCGAGGCCAAGGCCGTCGCCACCACCATTTCGCAGATGTCGCGGTCGGCGACCCGGATGGCCAAGGAGGCGGTCAACCGCGCCTTCGAATCCACCTTGGCCGAAGGGCTGCTCTACGAGCGTCGGTTGTTCCATTCGGCTTTCGCGACCGATGATCAGTCCGAAGGAATGGCGGCGTTCATCGAAAAGCGGGCTCCGAACTTCACAAACCGCTAAGGAGCCTAAGGTGAGCGAGCCAGCGATTGCCGAATCCCCTAAAGCAGCCGTCGAGCCGCTGCGCAAGAAGCCGTGGTGGGTTCGGCGCTACACCTTCACCGGCACCGCGGTCGGCCTGATATTTCTGTGGTTTTCCATGACGCCGTCACTGTTGCCACGCGGGCCGCTGTTTCAGGGTTTGGTGAGCGGCCTGTCCGGGGCGATCGGCTACGGCATCGGGGTTTTCTCGGTATGGCTGGTTCGCTACATGCGGTCAAAAGATTCCAGCCCGCCGGCACCGCACCGGGCGTGGCTGATCCTGATCGCCGCCGGTGCGGTCGGCACGGTCGCGATGGTGATCTGGTTTCACGTCTGGCAGGACCGGGTGCGCGATTTGATGGGAGTTGAGCACCTGAAGTGGCTGGACTATCCGCTGGCGACCGCGCTGTCGTTGATCGTGCTGTTCGCCGTGGTCGAGATCGGCCAGCTCATCCGCCGACTGGTCCGCTTCCTGGATCTGCGGCTCGATCGCTTTGCGCCGCCGCGGGTTTCGGCCGTCATCGTGGTGTTCTTGCTGCTGGCACTGACGATCGCGTTGCTCAACGGGGTGGTGGTGAAATTCGCGATGCGGACGATGAACAACACGTTCGAGACGGTCAACAACGAAATGACTCCCGACACCGCCGCGCCGAAGACGCCGCTGCGTTCCGGCGGGCCGCAGTCGTTGGTGTCACGGGAATCGCTCGGACATCAGGGCCGCATCTTCGTTAGGGACGGGCCGACCGTCGCCCAGCTCACCGCATTCAACGGCGCCCCGGCAATCGAACCGATCCGCGCCTACGCCGGACTGGAGTCCGCCGACGGCATCACCGCCACCGCGGAGTTGGCCGCGCGCGAGTTGCAGCGCAAAGGTGGACTGCGTCGCGCCGTCGTCGCGGTCGGTACCACCACCGGCACCGGCTGGATCAACGAGGCGGAAGCCGACGCGCTGGAGTACATGTACAACGGCAACACCGCAATCGTGAGCATGCAGTACTCGTTCCTGCCCAGCTGGCTGTCGTTTCTGGTGGACAAGCAGAACGCCCGCCACGCCGGCCAGGCGCTGTTCGAGGCGGTGGACCGGCTGGTGCGCGAGCTGCCAGAAGCGCAGCGCCCCAAGCTCGTCGTGTTCGGCGAAAGCCTGGGCTCATTCGGCGGCGAAGCGCCGTTCATGACCCTCAACAATGTGCTGGCCCGCTCCGACGGCGCGCTGTTTTCCGGGCCGACATTCCAGAACACCATCTGGACCGATCTCACCGCGACCCGCGACCGCGGCTCACCGGAATCGTTGCCGATCTACGGCGACGGAAACAACGTGCGCTTCGTGGCCCGACCTGACGATCTGAATCGCCCGCACCCGGCGTGGCAGCACCCCCGGGTGGTGTACCTCCAACACGCCTCTGACCCCATTGCCTGGTGGAATCCCGACTTGTTGTTCCGCAGACCCGACTGGTTACGCGAAAAACGCGGCTACGACGTGCTGCCCGAGACCGAGTGGATCCCGGTGGTGACGTTTCTGCAGGTTTCGGCCGACATGGCGGTGGCAGTCGACGTACCGCAGGGGCACGGTCATGTCTACGTCGCCGATGTCGCCAACGGCTGGGCGGCGGTGCTGCAGCCGCCGGGGTGGACGCCGGAGAAGACCGAACGGCTGCGCCCGCTGCTGCGCGCCAGCGACTGACGTCGCGCGACCCGTCGCCTAAGTGTGCGACGCGTTTCAGTTGCCTGAATGGAAGCTACGCCCCTATGAATATCTGACGTTGCGGGCGATTACGTGGCAACATTCACTTACCGGGATCCGATGAAGATTGTGATGTTCGGCACCCGGCGAGAGGAGTGATCAATGACTGGGGCAAGATCGTCCGGATCCCGCGGCAGAATCGCGAAGATCGC
>JAFAID010000083.1 GCA_019236925.1 Mycobacterium sp.
GAGCTGCGCCAATTGCGCGCGCGAATTGATGCCCAATTTGGCGAAAGCATTGTGGACGTGGGTCTTGACCGTGTGCAGGGATAGGTGCAGTTGGGTGGCGACGGCGCGGTTGGTCGCACCTTGCGCGATCAGGTTGACGACTTTGAGCTCGGAGTCGGTGAGGCTGTCCCAGCCCGTTTTTGCCCGCGGCTGGCCGGCGATGCGTCGTTCCACACCTAACCGGCGCAGCTCGCGGCCCACCCGGCGCGCATCGGCGAGCGCTTCGTACTGGGTGTAGGTGTCGAACGCGGCGTTCAGCTGATCAACCGCTTCCTGAGTGCAGTCGGTGTGGGCGAGTTCGACGCCGGCGTCCTCGGCCGCGGCGGCGTAAAGCAGCGGCCGCGACGATGATTCAAGCAACCCCGCGGCGGCCACCAGCGCTGCGGCATCACGTTCGAGGAGCCCACGGACATACCCGGCAACCCCGGTGAACAGCGGGATAATTGGTTGCTCACGCTCAAGCACCTCGGTGGCTTGCAAGACACGCGCACGCAAACCCGCATCACCGGCGGCCGAGGCCACCCGGGCACTCAGGATCAC
Organism: Mycobacterium sp.; assembly: GCA_019236925.1. Classification (GTDB taxonomy): domain Bacteria; phylum Actinomycetota; class Actinomycetes; order Mycobacteriales; family Mycobacteriaceae; genus Mycobacterium. The sequence continues at coordinate 580 of JAFAID010000083.1, forward strand.
CTGATCCAAGACCTGCGGTGTGAGTGGTGGCCCGAACAGGGTGATCTCGCCACCCAGCCAGCGCATCGCGTCGTGGACGTCGTCGCGCTGCCAGGCCGCCAGCGCCAGGACGTGCGCGGCGGTTCGACGTACCATTGCCGCGCCGGTGGGATAGGCATTGTGAGCGTGAGTGACCATCTGTTGCAACAAGTTTCGGTCATCGGTGTGCACCGCCACCTCGGCGAGGACCACCGTGCGCACCATGTCCAGCTCGGTCGCACCCGTCGGTTCTGGGGGCGGCAGGGACTCGGCCCCGGCGCGGGCAGCAGACAACCGGCCCGCGGCGACATGCAGCATCGCGTCGATGGTGGCCCAGATGTCCACGGCCATCGGGTTGCGTTCCCGTCGGGCTCGTGCTGTTCCGTCGGCGACCTGGGCCCCGGCGTCGTCCAGCCGGCCGACCACGGCCAGCATGTTCGCGTAGTAGTTGGCGGCTAACAGATGAGCTGCGGTCAGCTCACCGCCGCGAGCCAGCGCGGCAAGCTCCTCGAGCTGGCTCAGGGCGCGACCGGTGTACCCGTCGGCGCAGTCATAACATGCCAGGGTGAGATCAGTGACGATCTTCGACTCGGGATCACCGATGGATGCCGCAGCGGTAGCGGCCTCATCGGCCGCTGCACGGTGTTGGCCGTGATAATCGTCCAACATGAGGTTGTAGGCCAGCATGGCCAGATGCCGGACCCGGGTGACCTCGCTAATTTCGCCTAACTGCAGCGCTCGGCGGTTCTCCTCCGCGCGCCGCCGGGTGCTGTGCCTGGTGAACGCCGGCAGGCGCAGCCGAATCTCAGCTTCGTCGTCGGGCGACGCCGCATCCGACAGGGCCGCGACCGCTAAGCCTTCGGCGTCTTCGTAGCGGCGGGCACGGTTGAGCAACTCCACCGTTTCGGCGACGAGTAGCCCGCGGTCTGGAGCATGGGCCGGCAACAGATCCAATGCGCGCTTGCTCAAGTCCGCGGCCGCGCCAGCGTCGCTATGGCCGACCGATTTCGCGGCCTCACGCAACGCGCTGACGGCTTCCAAGTCACCCGGTTCAGCGCTGCGTGCCAGCTGCGTGGCCACCTCAGTCGGGTCTGCGCCCATGCCCAGCATGACCGACGCCGACTGGCGTTCCATCGCCCGCCGCAATGACCGCGGGATGGACTGCCGGGTCGCTTCGCGCAGCAAGTTGTGCCGGAACCGCAGCTGCTCACCGTCGTCCACGAGTAGATCCGCGCGCACCGCCTCCTCCAGCGCCGATATCAACGAAGTCGGTTGGCAATCGAGCATCGTGGCCAGCAAGCCAGCCGAGAACCGGTCGGGCAACGCGGCGGCCACCCGGACCACTTCGCCGGCACTGCTCGACAGCAGGTCCAGCCGCTGCTGCATGGTTGCGCCCAGACGCCGTGGCAATCCCTCACCGGCGGCCACCGCGCGCCCCCGGCTCACACGTAGCCGGCCCTCCTCGCCCAGACCCCCGACCAGCTCGCCGACCAGGAAGGGATTCCCGTGCGCCTTGGCGGCCAGCGTCAGCAGCGACTCGTCCGCGTTCGCCCGCACCACGTCGCAGACCATGTCGGCGACCGCGTCCGCCGACATTGCGCCCACCTGCACAACGGTGGCACCCGTGCGCTGCAGC
>JAFAID010000098.1 GCA_019236925.1 Mycobacterium sp.
GCTGACGGTGGACCGGATGAGCGCACCATACGTCGCGGGCGCGACGATCGACTTCGTCGACACGATCGAGAAGCAGGGCTTCACGATCGACAACCCGAACGCCACCGGGTCCTGCGCCTGTGGCGACTCCTTCAACTAACCGGGTCAGTACTGGGCCGCGGTCCGCAACAGATACGAGCACACCAGGATCTGGTTGTCCTGGCTGAGCAGCTGCGCAATGGCCTGTTCTTCATCACCGCCCGAGCTTCTGCCAGCGGCGATTACGCGCATCGAGAACAGCACCTGGGCCTGATTCGGTGACCAGAACACCATCTTGTCGATCGTGGTGACCTCTGCCCTCGCGAACTGCTTGCGGAACGCGTCGCTGGACAGCCGCGCCAGCGCCTCGTCGGATTTGCGGTCCTTGACCGCGTCGTACATTCCGCACAGCGTGTTGCGCGCGACGGCCGAGTAGTCGCCCTTGGCCAACGCATCCAGGTAGTTCTGTATCGCGACCTTCGTGGACTCGGGGGTCAGCGCTCCGCCCGCCGCGTTTGACGACTCGCTGTGCAGCGCGTAGCCGATCGCCACCGTCGCCGCCACCACCACGGCGGTCACCAGCGCCAACGCCCCCATCAGCCACCTGCGCCGCCGCTTGGGATACTGCACGGGCGGGGGAAGCATGCCCGGGTACGCCGAAGCCGCGGCCGGTTGGTAGCCGTGCCCGGACACCGGGTAGGGCGGGCCCGGCGGCATCGGTTGGGCCTCGAACGGGTGGCTCGGGTACGGCTCGCTGTAGCTTGGTTGGCTGAGCGTCGGGTCGGAGTACTGCGGGTACGGACCGGCCATGGTAGGCAGGCTAGCGCAACAGGCTCCAGGCCGAGCGGCCGCGACTTTGAGTAGTATTAGCTTAGATTGCTTAACGAATTGAGGGGTGGCGTCGTGACAATTGCGGTGACCGGATCGATAGCAACCGACCATCTGATGCGGTTTCCCGGCCGGTTCTCCGAGCAACTGTTGCCCGAACACCTGCAGAAGGTGTCGCTGAGCTTTTTGGTCGACGATCTGGTGGTGCACCGCGGCGGGGTCGCGGGCAACATGGCATATGCGATCGGTGTGCTGGGCGGCGACGCCGCGCTCGTCGGGGCCGCGGGCATGGACTTCGCCGACTACCGGGAGTGGCTCGAGTCGCACGGCGTCAATTGCGATCACGTGCTGATCACCGACACCGCCCACACCGCGCGGTTCGTCTGCACCACAGACCTCGAGATGGCCCAGATCGCCTCGTTTTATCCGGGCGCGATGTCGCAGGCCCGCAACATTTCGCTCGCCGGGATCGTTTCTGCCATCGGGACGCCGGAAATGGTGATCATCGGCGCCAACGACCCCGAGACGATGTTTTTGCACACCTACGAGTGCCGCAAGCTCGGCCTGGCGTTCGCGGCGGACCCGTCTCAGCAACTCGCGCGGCTCTCCGGCGAGGAGATCCGCCGCCTCATCGACGGCGCGACATACCTATTCACCAATGACTACGAGTGGGATCTGCTGCAGCAGAAGACGGGTTGGACCGACGACGACGTGCTCGCCCAGGTGGGCCTGCGGGTGACGACGCTCGGCCCCAAGGGTGTCGACATGGTCGCAGCCGACGGCACGTCGATCCACGTCGACGTGGTGCCGGAAACCAGCAAAATCGACCCGACCGGGGTCGGCGACGCGTTCCGCGCCGGCTTCCTCACCGGCCGCAGCGCCGGCCTCGGCCTGGAACGTTCGGCCCAACTCGGCTCGATGGTGGCGGTATTGGTGTTGGAGACCAACGGCACCCAGGAGTGGAGCTGGGATCGCGACGTCGCCGTCGCGCGGCTGGCCGACGCGTACGGTGAGGACGCCGGCGCGGAAATCGCGTCCGCGTTGGCCTGATTACAGCTGCACCGGGTACTGCGGCTCGCTGATCCGCGGCACGATGCTGCGTTCGACGAAGATCGCGTGCCACAGCATGAAGATCAGCACCGTCCACAACCGTCGGCTGTGATCGCTTGTGCCGGTGAGATGTTCGTCGAGCAGGTGGCGCACCGCGGCGATGTCGAGCAGCTCGTCGGCCTGCGACGAACCGATCATCTGATGTGCCCAGTCCAGCAGCTCGCCGGCGCGCAGCCAGTGCCGGATCGGCACCGGAAAGCCGAGTTTCGGCCGGTTCAGCACGTGCGGCGGAACGATCGGTTCCAGCGCGCGGCGCAGCGCGTATTTCGTCGTGGTGCGGGTGATCTTCTGGTCCAGCGGTAACTGCGACGCCACCGCGAACACCTCGGGGTCCAAGAACGGCACCCGCAGTTCCAGTGAGTTGGCCATCGTCATCTTGTCGGCCTTGACCAGGATGTCGCCGCGCAGCCAGGTGAACAGGTCGATGTGCTGCATGCGGGCCACCGGATCCCAGCCTTCGGACTGCCGGTAGATGTCGGCCGTGACGTCGGTGTGGGTCCACTCCGGCCGGAAATCGCGCAGCACGGCCCGCAGCTGCGGGTCGGAGAAGCTGCGGGCGTTGCCGTAGTAACGCTCCTCGAGCGTCTGCGAACCGCGGTGCAGCAGGCTCTTGCCGCGCATGCCTTCGGGCAGTGGCGCCGACACCCGCCGCATCGACCGCCGCAGCGGTGGCGGCAGATACTGAAAAGGCTTGAGCGACAACGGTTCTCGGTAGATGGTGTAGCCACCGAACAGCTCGTCGGCCCCCTCGCCCGACAGCACGACCTTGACGTGCTCGCGGGCCTGCTTGGCGATGAAGTAGAGCGGCACCAACGCCGGGTCGGCCACGGGTTCGTCGAGATACCAAACGATTTCGGGCAGCGCCTCGACGAACTCGGCGGGGCTGACCACCTTCGCCACGTGCCGGGCGCCGATCGCCTCGGCGGACGCGATCGCGACGTCGACCTCGGAGAACCCCTCACGCTCGAAGCCGGTGGTGAACGTGATCAGCCGAGGATTGTGCCGGATGGCCAGCGCGGCGATCGCGGTCGAGTCGATGCCGCCGGACAGGAACGCGCCCACCGTCACATCGGCCCGCATGTGCTTGGCCACCGAATCTTCCAGGACGGCGGTGATCTCGTCGTAGCGGGCCTGCTCGGACCCGGACGCGAACGGTTTCGCCGGGAAGCGGGGAACGAAGTAGCGGGTGATCTGCGGTGGTGAACCCGGCCGTATCCGCGCGTAACTGCCGGACTCGAGCCTGCGCACCCCGCAGTGCAGGGTTTCCGGCTCCGGCACATATTGCAGCACGGTGTAGTGCTGCACCGCCCTGCGGTCGATCTGCGTGTCGATGCCGATGACGCCGGCGAGGTCCAGCAGGCACTTCTTTTCGCTCGCCACCGCGGTGCCGTGAGCGCCCGTCGCCATGAACAGCGGCTTGATGCCGAACGGGTCCCGGGCACAGAACAACTCGTGACGCTCGGTGTCCCACAGCGCGAACGCGAACATGCCGCGCAGCCGCTGCAGCGCATCGGCGCCCCAGTGGTGATAAGCCGCGATGATCGCCTCGCCATCGCCGTCGGTGGCGAACACGGCCCCATAGCCGGCGGCCAACTCGGCCCGCAACTCCAGGTAGTTGTAGATCTCGCCGTTGAACACCAGCGCGTAGCGCCCGGGCGCCTCGGCCGGCCCCCATCGCAGCGGCTGATGCGAGTGCTCGATGTCGATGATCGACAACCGGTTGAATCCGAGCACCACCTCGTCGTCGGACCACGTGCCTGGCTCGTCCGGTCCGCGGTGCCGCATCAAGTGCGACGACCCGGCGACCGCGTCGATGATCTCGGGCGTCACAACGACGGACGGATCACACACCAGGGCCAGCAATCCGCACATCGGGCCAAGTATGCCGCACCGGGCCGCAACGTCTTCCCGGTCGCTTCGCTCCAACCCCGGCGGGTGGTCTACGCTGCGTAGTATTCGATCGGTCGGCCAACCCGTGACTCGAGGAGGCGCCAACGTGGGACCCCGCGGGTTTCGCCGGTTACGTCTGTTGGCCGTTGCCGCCACGTTGGGCATGCTGGCCATCACGCTGAGCGGTTGCAGCTGGTCAGAGGTGCTGGGCCTGGGCTGGCCCGAGGGCATCACGCCGGAAGCCCACCTGAACCGCCACCTGTGGGTCGGTTCGCTGATCGCCGCCCTGATTGTCGGTGTGATCGTCTGGGGCCTGACGTTCTGGACAGCGGCGTTTCACCGTCACAAGCCCACCGACAAGGAGCTCCCGCGTCAGTTCGGCTACAACATGCCGCTCGAGCTGGTGCTGACCG
>JAFAID010000102.1 GCA_019236925.1 Mycobacterium sp.
GTGGCCATCACCAGGAACGGGTTGGGCAGCGGGAACCTCTTGCCGCCGATCGACACCTGACGTTCCTGCATGACCTCTAGCAGTGCGGACTGCACCTTCGCCGGGGCCCGGTTGATCTCGTCGGCGAGCAGGAAGTTGACCACCACCAGGCCGAGCTCGGTGTCGAACTCTTCCTTGCCCTGCCGGTAGATCCGGGTACCGATGATGTCGGTGGGTACCAGGTCGGGGGTGAACTGGATGCGTGCGAACGTCCCGCCGACCACCCGGGCGAAGGTCTCCACGGCCAACGTCTTGGCCACACCGGGCACACCCTCGAGCAGCACATGGCCCTTGGACAGCAGGCCGACGAGCATGCGCTCGACGAGCTGGTCCTGACCCACGATGATCCGCTTGACTTCGAAGATGGCTCGTTCAAGGGTGTGCACCTCGGCGGCCAGCCCGTTGCCGCCGCCGGACGGTGCCGCGTGCGTCGGCGCCGTCGGGGACCCGCCCGGACCCGAGTAACTGCTGGCGCCCGGGGGCGGCCCGCCTGCTGATGTCATCGATTACCCTCCACGGCTCAAACCTCCAAAGCTCAATGAGACACGACTGCTCGCACGACGAACGTCGCGGGGCAGCGGCGTGCCCTTGTTCAACTATTCCAGGCCACCCGGATTCCGTCGACGTGGCGTGCCGGGCGACGATGCAGGCCGCGAAGCGGACTGCGGAGAAGCCGGGCCATTAGCCGGCGCCCCGCGCACACAAGACGGGCCCGTCAGTACTCAATGATCCGGGTCAAGAACGGCGTCATCCCGGCTTTCCGCACCGGGCTGACGGTGACTTTGCCCGCGCTGCCCGACGCCTCCAACATCTGGCCGTTGCCCAGGTACATGGTGACGTGCTGCCCGCCGCCCGGGCCGTAAAAGATCAGGTCACCGCGCTTGGCCTGCGCCGGCGGAATGTGCCGACCGGCGTTGTACTGGTCACCGGAAAACCTCGGGATCAGCACGCCCACTCCGGCGAAGCTGTATCGCATCAATCCCGAGCAGTCGAAGCCGACGGTGTCGGCGCCCGAGTCCACGCCTTTGCTGGGTCCGTTCAAGGTGCCGCCGCCCCACGAATAGGGCACTCCCATCTGCGACGACCCGCGACGGATCGCGTACTCGACGGCTTGGCGCCCGTAGACCCGCGGTATTCCGTTGGGACTGGTTCCAGCACCGCCGCCGCCGAGGTTGATGCCAAGACCGCCGAGGAACTGCCGTCCAAGATCCAGTGTGGTCTGGGTGGCGCTGGCGGTGGCCTGCAGCGACTGGTTGGCGATCGCGACCGGGTCGCCCGGTGCGCCCGCGCTGACCACCGGCGGCAGGGTCGGATCCCATCCGCCGTCCTCGGCACCGGCGGGAGCGGCCAGAGCGATCAGCAGACCGAAGGCAGCCAGAATCGGCCAGACCAGCCCAGCCCGGCGCAACCCCTTGGCGTTTTGGAACCAGCGGCGCATAAATCCTTCCCGCGCGTCAGTACTCGATGTAACGGACCACATAGGGCGTCATACCGCTGGTGCGAACGGGTGCGACCCGAACCTTCAACCCGACGTCCGGAGCCTCGAGCATCTGACCGTCACCGAGATAGATCGTCACGTGCTGGCTGCCGCCGGGGCCGTAGAAAATCACATCGCCACGGCGCATCTGTGAGGATGGGATCTTGCGGCCCAGGTTGTACTGCGAACCCGAGTAGTGCGGCAGCCTGATGCCCACCCCGGCAAACGAGTACAGCACCAGGCCCGAGCAGTCGAAGCCGACAGTGCCGGACCCTGAGTCGATGCCCCTGCCCGGCCCGGCGGCGGTGCCGCCGCCCCATGAGTACGGCACGCCCAACTGGGAGAGCCCGCGGCGGATCACATACTCGGAGGCCTGCCGTCCGTACACCCGCGGAATCCGGCCGTTGGTGAAGCCGGTGGGTGTTGGAGCCAACCCCATCTGCTGCAGGAAGCTGCGGCCCATGTTGGCGGTGACCTCCGACGAGGTCGCCGAAATCCCCAGCACCTTGTTGAGGATCGCGATGGGGTCACCCGCGACGTTTGCGCTGGGCACCATTGGCAGCGTGGGGTCCCAGTCGCCGGCCCAATTGCCGCCGTTGCCCTCGGGCCGGGTGGGCGAACTGGGGTTCGCCGGATCCCACCGGTCACCGGAGGACGACGCCGCCCGCGGTCCGGCGCCCGGTCCGCCCGCGGATGCCGACCAATTGCGGGCGGCGTCGAGTCTGGTTTGGGCCGCGTTACGCTCGTCGGCCAGTCGTCTGACTTCTTGCCGCTGATCGCCGAACTTGCGGTGGACGTCGGTCAGTGCCGCCACCGCGGCGTTCTGGCTGGATTGCGCGTCGGCAACAGCCTGGTCCGCTTTCTGCTTGGCCAGCCGCGCCGCCGACTCCCTGTTCACTTGCTCGGTGCGAGCCCGCAGCAAGCTGTCCATCACCTGCCGCGAACTGGCGGCCACGGTCTGGCCGGCGGCCGCGGTCGCGATGACATCGTCGGGGCTGGCCGCCTTGAGGTAGCTGCCCGAGGGGCCGTTGACGTAACTGGCGACCGCGAATCGGTCGAATCGCTTCTGGGCGACCGCAATTGCGGTGTTGGCATCCTTGACCCCCTGCTCGCTGGCCTCGACCTGATGTTGCGCGGCGGCGGCATTGTCGCGGGCGGTCTCGACGTCGACGACAGCTTTGTTGACGCTCTCCTCCTCGGCCTGAATTTGTGCGCCGAGGTCCTGCAGACGCTGATTGGCCTGGGCGACATCCGCGATCAGGTTGGCCATGGTGTCCGGTTCAGCACCCGGGTCGGCCTCCGCCACCCCAGGGATGCACAGCGTCACGGCCACGCTGAGCATGGCCGGAGCGAGGCGGCGAGTGAGCCTGGTGGCCAGTCGGACAGACGAGCCGCGACAGTTGCGTCTCATTCGACTTGGATCTCCTATGGCTCAACGCGGGCGGACGGCGTCGGCCCCAGTAATCACTGGAAGCACGATTTAAATCAAAAGCATCCTTTGCACCGTATGTCACATCTGACCCAATGGAAACTTTAGTAACAAATTACAAGGGTGTTCTTCCGACAACTGTGACCGAACGGTGACATCACTGATTTGCCCGCAACGGCGTTATGGGTGCCGCCGTTATGCGACACAAGCCGAATACGGCGAGTTAGGCGCTCTGGCCAGCTTCTTCTGTGGTTGCTTCCGCTTTATCTAGCGATGTTGCTGACCGCCTGCTGCGGAGTTGCATGATGCGGGTGCCGACCACTGCCGCCAGCACTCCGATAAGAAGCACGATTGTGAACGCGGTCCAGGGAAACTGCGGCGTGTTGAGCTGGTGCAAAAAATTCTGCGCAGAGATCACCGGGTTGCCGGTCTTTGCGTTGTCTTCGCCGATCTCCAACGTGGCGCGCGGGAAGTGTGTGCTGTAGGTGCCGACGAAATTCGGGCTGAGCACCAGCACCGTGGCATCGGTGTGTTGGGCGCCCACCCTGGTCGCGATGTCGCGAAGTGGTGTGTCGATCGGCGGGTTGTGGTCGAGGACGACGATCTTGAGATCGATGCCGTCGCTGTGCGCTTGGTCGATCACCTGGAGTAGCGCCGGCGTGACGGCCGCCGGCGCGCTGATGTTGTGAGCGGTGACCTGATCCTGCACGATCGCCAGGCACTGGTCGGGCGGTGTCGCCGGATCGGCACCGACGGTGCCGCAGATCTCGCCCGGGATGTAAAGCGGCGCATGCGGGGTGGTCACGGTCCAAGACCGTACCGGATCACATCAGTTGGCCGGGCAGACGAACTGCCGGCTGCGGTACCGCGGAATGCAGGACAAGCGTACTGTTAGACTGGCCTTGTCGACACGGCCCGTCGGCGAGCAGAACGAGCGGCGATCGCAAGCGCGGCGTAGCCGGGCGCGGCGGGTCGCCGCCAAACAAACCAAGACCGGGAGTTGATGTGACCAGCAAAGATTCGGTGAATTCATTCGAAGCACGCAACACCCTGGCGGTTGGCGACAACAGTTACCAGATATATCGGCTGGACGCCGTGCCCGGCACGGAAAAACTCCCCTACAGCCTCAAAGTGCTCGCGGAAAACCTGCTGCGCAACGAGGACGGCAGCAACATCACCAAGGAGCACATCGAGGCGATTGCGAACTGGGACTCGTCGGCCGAGCCCAGCATCGAGATCCAGTACACGCCCGCTCGTGTCGTCATGCAGGACTTCACCGGTGTGCCGTGCATCGTCGACTTGGCCACCATGCGTGAGGCCATCGCGGATCTGGGCGGTGACGCCGAGAAGGTCAACCCGCTGGCGCCGGCCGACCTGGTGATCGATCACTCGGTGATCGCGGATCTTTTCGGCCGCGCCGACGCGTTCGAGCGAAACGTCGAGATCGAATATCAGCGCAACGGCGAGCGTTACCAATTCCTGCGGTGGGGGCAGGGCGCCTTCCAGGATTTCAAGGTGGTGCCGCCGGGCACCGGCATCGTGCACCAGGTGAACATCGAGTACCTGGCCCACGTCGTGGTGGAGCGCGACGGAGTGGCCTACCCGGACACCTGCGTCGGCACTGACTCGCACACCACAATGGTCAACGGTTTGGGCGTGTTGGGCTGGGGTGTCGGCGGAATCGAAGCGGAAGCCGCGATGCTCGGTCAGCCCGTCTCGATGCTTATCCCGCGGGTGGTCGGCTTCAAACTCACCGGTGAGATCCAGCCCGGTGTCACGGCCACCGACGTGGTGCTCACCGTCACCGAGATGCTGCGCAAGCACGGTGTGGTCGGCAAGTTCGTCGAGTTCTACGGCGAGGGCGTGGCTGAAGTGCCGCTGGCGAACCGCGCGACGCTGGGCAACATGAGCCCCGAATTCGGTTCCACCGCAGCGATTTTCCCGATCGACCAAGAGACAATCGACTACCTGCGGTTCACCGGACGCAAAGAAGAGCAGCTGGCATTGGTGGAGGCCTACGCCAAGGAGCAGGGCATGTGGCACGACCCCAAGCACGAGCCGGACTTCTCCGAGTACCTTGAGCTCAACCTGGCCGACGTCGTGCCGTCGATCGCGGGACCCAAGCGCCCGCAGGATCGAATCGCATTGTCCAACGCCAAATCCACATTCCGCGAGCAGATCCCGACCTACGTCGGCGACGACCCGGACAAGAACGACTACTCGAGGCTCGACGAGGTCGTCGACGAGACGTTCCCGGCCAGCGACCCAGCGGCACTGAGCAACGGCCACGCCGACGACCACAAACCGGTGGAGTCGGCCGCAAAGCATGCCAAGGGCCGGGTGAGCAACCCGGTGACGGTCAAGTGCGACGAACTCGGCGAATTCGTGCTCGACCACGGCGCGGTGGTGATCGCCGCGGTCACCTCATGCACCAACACGTCCAACCCCGAGGTCATGCTCGGCGCGGCGCTGCTGGCGCGCAATGCCGTGGAGAAGGGCCTGGCCACCAAGCCCTGGGTGAAGACCACGATGGCGCCGGGCTCGCAGGTCGTCAGCGATTACTACGAAAAGGCCGGATTATGGCCGTATTTGGAGAAACTCGGCTTCTACCTCGTCGGCTACGGCTGCACCACCTGTATCGGCAACTCCGGTCCGCTGCCCGACGAGATCTCGAAGGCCGTCAACGACAACGACCTTTCCGTCGCGGCGGTGCTGTCCGGGAACCGGAATTTCGAGGGCCGCATCAACCCGGACGTGAAGATGAACTACCTGGCCTCGCCGCCGCTGGTCGTCGCCTACGCGCTGGCCGGCACGATGGACTTCGATTTCGAATCGGAGCCGCTGGGCCAAGACAAAGACGGCAACGACGTCTTCCTCAAAGACATCTGGCCGTCGCAAAAGGACGTCTCCGACACCATCGCGTCGGCGATCAACCAGGAGATGTTCATCACGAACTATGCCGACGTGTTCAAGGGCGACGAGCGGTGGCGCAACCTGCCCACCCCCAAAGGCAATACCTTTGAGTGGGACGCCGACTCGACCTATGTGCGCAAGCCGCCGTACTTCGACGGGATGCCCGCCGACCCGGAGCCGGTCAGGGACATCAGCGGCGCGCGGGTGCTGGCGCTGCTCGGTGACTCGGTGACCACCGATCACATTTCGCCGGCAGGCAGCATCAAGCCGGGCACCCCAGCGGCTCAGTACCTCGACGAGCATGGCGTCGCGCGCAAGGACTACAACTCCTTTGGGTCGCGGCGCGGCAACCACGAGGTGATGATCCGCGGCACGTTCGCCAACATCCGGCTTCGTAACCAACTGCTCGCCGGTTTGGGGGAAGTCGTCTCGGGTGGGTACACCCGCGACTTCACCCAGCCCGACGGACCGCAGGCTTTCATCTACGACGCTGCGCAAAACTATGCGGCAAAAGACATTCCACTGGTCGTGCTCGGCGGCAAGGAATACGGCTCAGGTTCGTCACGCGACTGGGCGGCCAAAGGCACGCGGCTACTGGGCGTGCGCGCGGTGATCGCCGAGTCGTTCGAGCGCATCCACCGGTCCAACCTGATCGGCATGGGCGTGATCCCGCTGCAATTCCCCGACGGCAAGAACGCCGAGTCGTTGGGTCTCGACGGCACCGAGGTATTCGACATCACCGGCATCGAAGCGCTCAACGACGGCAAGACACCAAAGACGGTGCACGTCAAGGCGAGCAAGGCAGGTGCAGACGAAATCGAATTCGACGCTGTGGTGCGGATCGACACACCTGGAGAAGCCGATTACTACCGCAACGGCGGCATCTTGCAGTACGTGTTGCGCAACATGCTCAGGTCGAGCTAGTGGCGATCGCAAGCGCGGCGCAGCCGGGCGCAGCGGGTCGCCACACGAGAACCGTGGCGATCGCAAGCGCGGCGCAGCCGGGCGCAGCGGGTCGCCACACGAGAACCTAAGCGGAACGACTGTGCCCAAGGTCAGCCAGGACCATCTGGCGGCCCGCCGTCGTCAGATCCTCGACGGTGCCCGTCGCTGCTTTGCCGAGTACGGCTACGACAAGGCGACGGTGCGCCGGCTGGAACAGGCCATCGGGCTGTCGCGGGGAGCGATCTTCCACCATTTCCGGGACAAAGACACCTTGTTCTTCGAGTTGGCCCGCGAGGATGCCGAGCGGATGGCAGTGGTCGCGTCACGCGAGGGTCTGATCCAGGTGATGCGGGATCTGCTCAACGCACCCGACCAGTTCGACTGGCTGACCACGCGATTGGAGATCGCGCGGAAGCTGCGTCATGACCCTGCGTTCAGTCGAGGGTGGGCGGAGCGTTCGGCGGAACTGACGGCGGCGACGATTGATCGGCTGCGTCGGCAGAAGCAGGCCGGGCGGGTGCGCGACGACATCCCCAGCGACGTGCTGGTGTGCTACCTGGACCTGGTTCTCGACGGGTTAGTCGCCCGGGTGACCTCCGGTGAAGACCCGCAGCGGCTTAGCGCCGTCCTCGACCTGGTCGAGGGCTCGGTACGCCAGAGTTAGATCAAAGTTCGCTCGCCACCAGTGCGTAGCGACCGTCAGAAGGCGATCCTAGTGCGGTCGGGTGCGGTGGTTAGGCCCACCGCGGCTGCGCATCGTGGTACCCGATTCGCGCAGCATGCTGTGGATCGACCCGTACGACCTGCCGGTCGACGCGACCAGAGTACGAATGCTGGCCCCACCCTCGTAAGCGCTGCGCAATTCGACTAGTAACTGCGAGCGCGTTTTCTTCGATTTCCTCATCGGCGCCTCCCCGCTGAACAGGATCCCCAAACCACAGCGTAAGAAGCCAACGTCGGCGGCGGGGCAATTTGACGAAATCGCCTGTCACACCGCCGAGACCGCGCGCCCAACCGGTCAGGCCAGCTCGATCAGATCCCGATATTCCTCGGACCAATGGTCTTCGGTGCCGTCGGGCAGCAGCACGACGCGTTGCGGGTCGAGCGCTTCGGCGGCGCCGGGGTCGTGCGTCACCAACACCACCGCTCCGGTGTAGCTGCGCAGCGCGTCCAGCACCTGCTCGCGAGAAGCCGGATCGAGATTGTTCGTCGGCTCATCGAGCAGCAACACATTCGCCGTCGAGGCCACCAGACCGGCGAGCGCCAGCCGGGTCTTCTCCCCGCCGGACAACGTGCCGGCCAACTGCTCGAGCTGGCTACCGCTGAACATGAACGCGCCGAGCAGACCCCGCAGGTCCTGTTCGCCGGAATCAGGTGCGGCGTGCCGGATGTTCTGCCATACGGTCGCGGTGTCGTCGAGGGTGTCATGCTCCTGCGCGAAATACCCGATTTTCAAACCGTGTCCGGGCTCCAGCGCCCCGGCGTCGGGTTGCTCGACACCGGCCAACAGCCGCAGCAGTGTCGTCTTGCCCGCGCCGTTGAGTCCCAGCACCACGACCCGGGAGCCGCGGTCGATCGCGAGGTCAACGCCGGTGAACACTTCCAGCGAGCCGTAGGTCTTGGTCAGCCCGGTGGCCACCAGCGGGGTCCGCCCGCAGGCCGCCGGACTGGGGAACTTGATCCGGGCCACCTTGTCGGCCGCCCGCTCTTCGTCGAGTGCGGCCATCATTCGGTCGGCACGACGCAACATGTTCTGCGCCGCAACGGCTTTAGTGGCCTTGGCGCCGAGCTTGGCGGCTTGCGCACGCAGCGCGGTGGCCTTGCGTTCGGCGTTGGCACGTTCCCGGCGGCGCCGCTGCTCGTCGGTGGCGCGGGCGTCGAGATATTTCTGCCAGCCCATGTTGTAGACGTCGGCTTCGCCGCGCACCGCATCGAGAAACCAGACCCGGTTGACGACGTCGGCCAACAAGTCGACGTTGTGGCTGATGACTACCAGACCCCCGGTGTGGTTCCGCAGGAAATCCCGCAGCCAGCCCAGTGAATCGGCGTCGAGGTGGTTGGTCGGCTCGTCGAGCAGCAAGGTGGTCCCCGACCCAGCGCCGGTGTCGGAGGCGGCGAACAGAATTCGCGCCAATTCCACCCGGCGGCGTTGACCGCCGGACAGCGTGTGCAGCTGCTGGCTCAGCACCCGTTCGGGCAACCCGAGACTCGCGCAGATTCGACCCGCCTCACTTTCGGCCCCGTAGCCGCCCAGCGCGGCGAAGCGCTCCTCGAGTTGGCCGTAGCGGCGGATCGCACGATCGCGGGTGGCGTCGTCGGCGAGCTCGGCCATCAGCGCCTGCTGCTTTTCCAGGTCGGTGAGTAACGTGTCCAGTCCGCGCGCAGACAGCACGCGATCGCGGGCCAGCATGTCGAGGTCGCCCTCTTTGGGATCCTGCGGCAGATAACCGATCTCGCCGGTGCGGGTCACCGTTCCGGCGTACGGCTCACTCTCCCCCGCGAGGATGCGCAGGGTGGTGGTTTTCCCGGCGCCGTTGCGCCCGACCAGCCCGATGCGGTCACCGGGCTGTATCCGCAGCGCAGGGCCGTCCGCGGAGAGCAACGTGCGCGCGCCAGCGCGGACCTCGAGGTCCGTAGCCGTGATCACGGTCACTCTCCTTGGGTATTCGTCCGGCTCCTCAGCAGGCCTTGCTGGCCTGCATCGTCGCCGGACGGGCTATGTTGCGGAATTACTTATCGTCGGTGAACACCGGCGGCCGTTTCTCGGCGCGCGCGGCAACCGCCTCTTCGAAGTTGGTGGTAAGCAGGCGAACGAAGAGCTGCCCCAGGCCCTCGGCCTGCATGTGCCCTTCCAGGCTAGCGGCGTCCAGTCCACTCCACAGTGTGCGCTTGGTCAACTCGATTCCCGGCCGCGAGAACGCCGCGATGCGCTCGGCCATCGCGTAGCAGGTCTCCAGAAGCTGGTCGTCCGGCACTTGGCGCGACACCAGCCCTATCCGCTCGGCTTCCTCGGCGTCGATGTCACGACCGGTCAGCATGATCTCGAACGCCCGCGACGAGCCGATCGCCCGGGGTAGCAAATAGCTGAGACCAAGCTCACTCGCGGTCAGCCCGTTATTGATGCCCGCGGCCCGGAAATAGGCTCCGCTCGCCGCGACGCGGATATCGGCGGCGAGCGCCAGGCACAGCCCGCCACCGATCGCTGCGCCGTTGACCGCCGCGATCACCGGCTGGTGCAGCCGTCGCAGCGCCAGGATGACGTCGTCGAGAGTCTGCATCGACCGCAGCGCGTAGGTGGGCCGAGTCAGTCCTTCGACGTGTGGCACCTCCCCGGCCGACTTGTGGTCGGCGCCCGAAGAGAAACCTCTGCCCGCCCCGGTCAGCACGACCACTCGCACCGAGTTGTCGTAGGTGATCTTTTCCAGAGCCGCCTTCAACGGCACCATGACGTCGAACGCCATCGAGTTCATCCGCTCCGGGCGATTGAGGGTAATCAGCGCGACCTGCGGCCGCGGGTGTTCAACGAGGACCAAACTCACCGTTGAACGGTATACCGTGTGGCGGCGATCAGGCCTGGTCGCGCTCCTGGGCAGCGATCGCCGCGTCGATGTCGAAGTCTTTGATCTGCTGGACCAGGTCCTCCAGCGCGGCTGGCGGCAATGCTCCGGCCTGGTTGAACACCAGCTTGCCCTTCTTGAATGCCATCAGCGTCGGGATGGATCGGATCTCGGCAGCCGCCGCAAGTTGCTGTTCGGCTTCGGTGTCGACCTTGGCGTGCACAATGTCGGGGTGCTTCTCCGCAGACGCGGCGAACGTGGGCGCGAACTGGCGGCAGGGGCCGCACCAGGATGCCCAGAAGTCGACGAGAACAATGTCATTGCCGTTGATGGTGTTGTTGAACTGTTCGGCAGTGAGGTCTTGGGTAGTCACGACCGGCTTAACGCCGTGAACTGCCGTAATGTTCCCCAGCGTTCCGTTGGGCCGCTAAGTCAGGTGGTCGTAGTCGCCGCGGACCCAGGCGGCATGGCGGGCGGCCGATCGCTGGACCGCCGCGTGGCCGTCGGCGTCGATGGAGTTCGTGAAGAGGCCATAGATGCGGTCGAAGTTCAACCCCGCCAGAGTCCCGGCCATTCGCTCCACCACGGCGGCGGACAGCGGAAGGCGGTTCGGGTAGCTGCGCAGAAACGCGACCGTGCGGCGATCGGGGTTGGGAAAGATGGTGTCGCCGGCCAACAGCACACCGCGCCCGCCGGCCCCCTCGGTCCAGCAGGCGACCGCGCTGCCGGGAAAATGCCCACCGACCCGGACCACGGACAACGACGGGGTCAGCCGCAAGGAATCCGACCACTGCTCGATCACCGGGTCGGGACGCATCACCCACTCGGCATCCGCGGCGTTCACATACACCGAGACGCCACCCAGTCGGTGGCTCCACTCGACTTGTGCGCCGTACATGTGCGGATGGCTGGCCACAATGGCGATGATCGGGCCGTGCTCTGCTACCGCTACCACGGCGTCGTCGTCGACAAAGCCGGACGGATCCCACAAGACGTTGCCCGCATCGGAGCACACCAGCTTTCCCAGCTGTCCGATTCCGAACGGCGGTGAACTGCCGATTGCGACGAGTCCGTCCTCGATGACCGAGACCTGCGACCTCATCCCTTCGGCAACCAGCTGTTCCAGCGTCGCCCACTGCTGCCCTTCGGCTGGCACCCACTGCCGGTCGTCGGCACAAATCGCGCAGATGCCCGACGCGGTGGTGTGCTCGACACCGCAGGTCCTGCACAACCAAAACATCCCACAACTCTATTCGACCGTGTTCGAGGACAACCTGATCGGGCAAGCCCGACATCGTCTGCCGCACAGCGTTACTCACCTCACCGGCCCGCTGACCTCGCATCCTACGGTTGCGTCGGCGTAGGTTACGCCTTCGTCGCCGTAGGTTACGGTTGCGTACCCATTCCCGGCTCGGACACACTGCGTCCAAATTCACCTTGGCGTTGACGAGGAGATGTAAACCGGTGGGGCACTACATCGCTAACCTGCGCGACCTTCAATTCAATCTGTTCGAGGTTTTGAACATCGGGACCGTCCTCGGCTCGGGGCGCTATCGCGATCTCGACGTCGACACAGTCCATACGATGCTCGACGAAGTCGCTCGGTTGGCCGAGGGTCCAATCGCCGAGTCGTTCGCCGACGCCGACCGCAACCCGCCGGTTTTCGAGCCCGACCGTCATACCATCTCGGTGTCCGCCGAATTGGCCAAATCGGTGCAAGCGGTCAAAGACGCCGAGTGGTGGCGCATCGGTCTTGCCGAAGAGATCGGCGGCGTGTCCGCGCCGGGCCCGGTGACGTGGGCGATCAACGAGATGCTGCACTGCGCCAATCCGGCTGCTGCCTTCTTCTACAGCATGGGCCCGGCGATGGCCAACGCGCTCTACATCGAGGGCACCGAGCAGCAAAAGCAGTGGGCGGCGATGGCGCTGGAACGCGGGTGGGCCGCCACCATGGTGTTGACCGAGGCCGATGCCGGTTCCGATGTCGGAGCAGGCCGAACCAAGGCCATCGCGCAACCCGACGGCAGCTGGCACATCGAGGGTGTCAAGCGTTTCATCTCCGGTGGCGACGTGGGCGACACCGCCGAGAACATCTTCCATCTCGTGCTGGCCCGGCCCCAAGGTGCCGGCTCGGGCACCAAGGGTCTGAGCCTGTTCTACGTGCCGAAATACCTGTTCGACCCGGAGACTTACGAACTCGGTTCCCGCAATGGGGTTTTCGCCACCGGCCTGGAACACAAGATGGGCCTGAAGGCCTCCCCGACCTGCGAGCTGACCTTCGGCGCCCATGGACTGCCCGCGGTCGGCTACCTGGTCGGCGACGTGCACAACGGGATCGCGCAGATGTTCACCGTCATCGAGCACGCACGCATGACGGTCGGCGTCAAGGCCGCCGGCACGCTGTCCACCGGATATCTCAACGCGCTGGCGTTCGCCAAGCAGCGGGTGCAGGGTGCGGACCTCACCCAGATGACCGACAAGAGCGCGCCGCAGGTCACGATCATGCACCACCCCGATGTGCGCCGCAGCCTGATCACCCAGAAGGCCTACGCCGAAGGTTTGCGGGCGCTCTACCTGTACGCCGCGGCACACCAAGACAACTGTGTTGCACAACAGGTTTCAGGCGCCGACGCCGAGATGGCGCACCGCGTCGACGATCTGCTGCTCCCGGTGATCAAGGGAGTCAGCTCGGAACGAGCTTACGAAATTCTGACCGAGTCGCTGCAGACGCTTGGTGGGTCAGGCTTTTTGACCGACTACCCCATCGAGCAGTACATCCGTGACGCCAAGATCGACTCACTCTACGAAGGCACCACCGCAATCCAGGCGCTGGATTTCTTCTTCCGCAAGATCATTCGCGATCGAGGCCAGGCTCTCGAGCATGTCGCGTTGCAGATCACCCACACCGTCGACACCTGCGATCAGACGCTGCGGCAGCATGCCGAGCTGCTGCGCACCGCGCTCGACGAGGTCCGGACGATGACGGCCACTCTGACCGGATACCTGATGGCTGCCGCGGAAAACCCAACGGAGATATACAAAGTCGGGCTGGCGTCGGTGCGATTCCTGCTGGCCGTCGGCGACTTGCTCATCGGTTGGCGGCTGTTGGCACAAGCCGACGTCGCGCAAGCGGCCCTGGCCACCGCGTCGACGAACGACGAAGCCTTCTATCAGGGCAAGATCGCCACCGCGCGATTCTTCGCCAAGAACATGCTGCCGAACCTCACCGCACTGCGCTGCATCATCGACGCCATCGATGACGACATCATGCGGCTTCCCGAAGCGGCGTTCTAGCGACGTATTCGCTCAGGCTGCACGAATACACAGCTGGCTCATAGTTGGCCGCCAGCCGGCACTCAGCTGCGCCACCAATCGTGAGATTCGTTGCATGGCCGGCCTGCGCACAGCGGCCGACGATCTGAAAGGACCTACATGTTTGGGATGTCTGTCACTTCCCCGTCCGCTCGACTCACCCGGCTGGCGATCCTCACGCTCACCGGCGCAACCGCGCTCTCCGTCGCCGCGTGCGGTGCCTCGAACACCACGAAGCCCTCTACTGCGGCGAGTCCGCCGAGCTCCGCTGCGACCTCGTCGACACCGTCAGCATCCCCGAACGGCAAAGCCTGGGTCAGCGGAATGATCGCTTCGGTGTCGGGCGACGCGATCCAGGTGACCCAGCAGGCCGGAAACGCCACCGTCGACTTCACACCGTCGACCAAGATCACCGAGGTCACCCCCGCTCAACTGACGGACGTCACCGCCGGCAGTTGCGTTGCCGTGCATCCCACCCGCGACAGCGCGGACACCGGCGGCGCGATCACCGCGCAATTCGTGCGAATCAGCCCGGCCGTCAACGGTCAGTGCGCCGAACCCAAACACCCTGCGGGGACGCCGCCTTCGGGCGGAGCCGCAAAGCATCACGTGGTAAGCGGCACGGTTGCCTCGGTCGCGGGTAACACCATCACGGTCAACGGCACCGATGCCAACGGCACCAGTTCTCCGTCCAGCGTGACCGTCACTGACACCACCAAGTACACCAAGCAGGCAGCCACCGACGCGCAAGCGCTGGCCCAAGGTAAGTGCGTCGCCGCACGAGGCGCCAAGGATGATAGCGGCACCCTGCAGGCTACGGCCATCAGCGTTCAGCAGGCCGACAACGGCAACTGCCCGCAGTTTGGCGGGAAGCACCACCAGCACTAACCGCTATCGGGTCAGTACGATCTCGGCAAGCCGAGGCTGTGCTGCGCGATGTGGTTGAGGATCATCTCGCGGGTGATCGGCACGGTTTTGAACAACCTGACGAACTCGTACATGTTGGCCAACGCCACTTCGCGGGTAAAGCCACTGCCGCCGTGCACCTCGATGGCTTGATCGAGGCAGCGGATGGCAGCATCGGCGGCCAGGAATTTCGCCATGTTGCTCGGTTCGCCGGCGTCGGCGCCGGAGTCATAGCCGGCGGCGGCGTGCCGGGTCATCAACCGGGCGGCCTCGAGCGCAATCTTGGCTTCGGCCAACGGATGCGCGACGCCTTGGTGCGCGCCGATCGGAACCCGCCAGATCTGGCGTTCTCGCGCGTAGGCCACCGCTTTGTCGAGGGCGTAGCGGCTGACACCGTTGCAGATCGCGGCGATGATCACCCGCTCGGGGTTCATGCCGTCGAAGGCGACACGTAATCCGTCACCTTCGCCACCGACCAGCCGATCCGCCGGGACGGCGACGTTGTCGAAGAACACGGTGAACGATTTGTCGGTGATCTCGAACGTCATGGGGATGCGGTGCATGTCGATGCCGGGTGTGTCGCGGTCGACGAGGAACAGCGAAAGCTGCGCGCGGCCTTTCGCATCCGTGCCGGTGCGGGTGACGACAAGCAGGGCATCGGCTTGGTCGGCGGCGGTGATGAATGTCTTCTGCCCGCTGATGTAGTACTTGTCGCCGTCGCGACGTGCGCTGGTGGCGAGCTGGTGGCTGTTGGATCCGGCGTCGGGTTCGGTGATCGCGAATGCGATCTTGACCGCTCCGGCAGCCATCGGGGCCAGCCATTGCTGTTTCTGCTCATGGGTGGCGTGCCGCGCCAACAGGCTGCCAACGATTCCCGGTGAGATCATCAGCATGATCTGCGGACAGCCCGCCGCGGCGGCCTCCTCGGCGACGATGTTCATCGCGCTCAATCCCATTCCGCCGCCGCCGTATTCCTCGGGCAGGTTTACCCCGACAAAACCACCCGCGGCCAACGCGTCCCACAGCTCGGTGGGATGTTGCAGGGTTTCGCTGCACCGGGTGAAGTACTCGTTACCGAAGGCGGCGACAATACCGTGGACCGAGGACCGCAACTCGGCTTCCTCAATGTCGGTCAGAATCAACGGAAGTCCATCCAATGCCCGTGCGGGGTGAAGCCGAGGAGGAACGGGATCTCGATTCGGCATATTGGGCCCGCGGCGATGTCGTCGGTGTCGAAAATGACGTATTCCCCGAGGTTCTCGGTCCAGCGTGAAACTGGAACCATCAGGTAGCCGTCCCCTTCTGCCGCCTCGGGAGTGCGCGGGACAAATGTCGGCTCCATCACCAACGCCGGACGCTCATGGCGCAGGCGGTACTGCTGCTCGGTCCCGGCGGCGCGGTCGCGCACGACCAGGCTGTGCATGCGCATCCCGTTGCCCTTGGCGTCCCCGCCGACCAGGTATCCCCAGCGATGTCCGCGTCCGTAGAAGCGGTCGTCGACCTTGGGCAGCTCGCATGGCCGATCGTCGAGCAGCTCGGATTTCACGCTGCCGCCGGTCAGGTCAACCGTCCAGCGGCCGAGCGTGCTGCGGGCCAGGTTGAAGAACAGCGCAACGTCGTCGCCTTCGAATCCGTCGATGTCCAACGGGAACGGCGGGCGTTCGAAGATCGGGGCATCCAGCGTCAGGGTGTCGCCGTCGGCGTCGGCAGCCAGGGTGTGCATCACGTACTGTGGTTCGATTTCTGCAGTGATCCAACGGATCTCGCCGTTCTCGATGTCGTCGCGCGGGACCAGCGCCAACGTGCTCGGCAGCTCCGGATGCCAAGCTTGCACCGACTGCCCGTGCTCAATCCGGTCCGGGTCGAACACAAAGCCCTGAAATGGCAACACCATCCATTCCGGGGTGAGCCACATGTCGTGCACCTCGGAGGAATACGGCGCGTCCCAGAGCTCGCGGGAGGCCACTGCGCCGTCCGGTTGTACGACATGGACGGTCACGTATGGCTTGTGGTTGCTGTAGGCCCAGCCATACAGCGTGCCGCTGGCACTGTCCCATTTCGGGTGTGCGGTGAACGCGGCATCGCCGTAGCCGGCCCGCTCGAAGATCCCGCGTGACAGCTGCGCCGACCACGGCACCACTCCGCGGGTATCCAGGGTGATCGGATCCAGCGCTACCGGCGGACCGCCCTGTTCACCGGACGCGAGGACCTCGCCGTCGAACGGGAAGCAGTTGATGTTGTTGGTGCCCTGGGGAATTCCACGGGTGAATTCGTCACGCACGGCGGCGCCGAAGCCGATGTTGCGCCAGTCGGTCCAGTCACCGTCGGACCAGCAGAACATGCCGCGGTGATGCTTGTCTTCGAGCAGGTACTTGGGCGTGCGTACCCAGCGGTTACGGAAGTCGGCGCGGCCGTTGTCGAAGGTAAGCCCCTGCACCATGCCGTCCATCGCCAGCAGACCGTTGGCGCCCTGTCGGGTCGGCCGTTTGAACGTCGGACCGACCCGATAGAAGCCACCGGCCAGTTCCTTGGGGATTTCTCCGAAGGTGGTCACGCAGTCTTCGACGGTCGCCTCGAACCGCATCGGCCGGAACGCGCCAGTGAGTACCGCGATATCTGGGACATTCACCATGACGACTTAGTATACTAAGTCGCGTGACGATGACAAGGTCCCCTCGTGCACCCGACGCGGTGGCCGCCTCCCTGCGCCGGCGAATTCTGTCCGGCGAACTCGTGCCGGGCGATTCGCTGCCCAGCGAAGGCGAACTGGTCAATCAGCTCGGCGTCAGCCGTGAAACGGTCCGCATGGCGCTGCGGTTGCTGGACGCCGAGGGACTCACCGCCACCAGCCAGGGACGCAGTGGCGTGCGCATCCGACATCCCGAGCCCGAGCGGACCGCCCACTCGCTGGTGCAGCTATTCACCCTCACCGGAGCGACCTGGGGGGACCTACTGGCTTTCCGCAAGATGCTCGAGCCCGCCGCGGCGGCCCACGTCGCCGAGCACGCCACGACCCAACAACGCGAGCGGATCGCCGCTGTCGCTGAGCGCGGCATCGCGGCCGACGGCACCGGCTACCACGAATTCCACGAACTACTGGTGCAGGCCAGCGGAAATCCGCTCCTCACTACCGTTTTGGCCGCCGTCGAACAGGCGGTGCGCTGGGCGGCGGCCGAACAAGACATCACGCAATACGAGCGCGACGAAGCCGCGAAGTCGCATCGCGCGATCGCGGCTGCCATCACCGCGAAAGATCCCGACAAGGCTGAACGTCGGATGCGCCAGCACCTCGAGGCCGCGCTGCGCCATGTCGAAGCGTCGGGACTACGTGGCGCCCCGATGATCCCGCCGTCACGCTGGCGCGGCGATAACAGCGACCTGCCGTGGCGGTGACGCGCTGTCAGCTACTTGCCGCGCCAACCGCGTTCGAACGGCAGCCGCCACGCGCGCGGCGCAATCAGCGGATGAACCGCGTTGGGACCCCATGAATCGAGGTCGTAGCTGCGTGCCGGCGGCGGATCCTCGAGCAACGGCTCGGAGACCTCCCAGAGCCGCTCGATACCCTCTGCCGTGTTGTACAGCGTGCGGTCGCCGCGCATCGCGTCAAGGATCAGACGCTCGTAGGCCTCGAGGACATCGCCGGCGTGGCCGGTGTCTTCCATGGTGAACTGCAGGCTGAGCTTGTCCAGTTTCATTCCCGGTCCGGGTCGCTTGCCGTAAAACGACAGTGACATCTTGGACACATCGGCCAGGTCGAAGGTCAGGTGATCGGGGCCCTTTTGTCCCACACCGGATCCAGGCGGGAACATACTCCTGGGCGGCTCGTGGAATGCGATCGAGATGATGCGCTGTCCTTCTGCAAGACCTTTGCCGGTCCGCAGAAAGAACGGGACACCCGCCCAGCGCCAGTTGTCGATCTCGCATTTGAGCGCGATGAAAGTTTCGGTATCCGAATCCGCCGACACCCCCGGCTCGTCGCGATAGCCCCGGTATTGCCCGCGTACCACATTGCTTGGATCAAGCGGGCGCATCGAGCGGAATACCTTGTTCTTCTCGTCGCTGATCGCCTCGGGCGCAAGCTGGGTGGGCGGTTCCATCGCGACGAACGCCAGAATCTGAAACAGGTGGGTGACCACCATGTCCTTGAACGCCCCCACGGATTCGTAGAACATTGCGCGGTTCTCACACGTGAGCCGCTCCGGGACGTCGATCTGAATGTGGTCGATGAAGTTTCGATTCCAAATCGGCTCGAACAAGCCGTTCGCGAACCGGAAAGCGAGAATGTTCTGCGCCGCCTCCTTACCCAGGAAGTGGTCGATCCGGAAGATTTGTTCTTCCTCGAATCGCTCGTGGATCTCCTTGTTCAGCTTCCGCGCGCTGGCCAGGTCGACGCCGAACGGCTTCTCCATGATGACCCGAGAGTCCTTCACCAAGTCCGCCTTGTGCAGCGTTTCCATGACGGGCATCACCGCCGCCGGGGGGACGCTCAAGTAGTGCAGCAGACTGGCTTCACCACCGAGAGCCGCGACCTGCTCGGCCACGGCCCGTGCCAGCGCTTCCGGGCCTTCCTGTTGTGAAACAAAGGACAAATTGGCGATGAACTGATCCGAGAGTTCATCAGAAACGGCGTGGTGGGAAAACTCGTGGCAGGCCTTATGCGCCAGCTTGCGGAAGTTCTCGTTGTCCAGCTCATCGAGTGACGTTCCGATGATGCGGATCTCGGGAGCCAGATGCGAAGCGGAAAGGTGCAGGAGGCCCGGCAGCAGTTTCCGGCGTGCTAAATCGCCTGTGGCACCGAACATCACGATGACGTGCGGCGCCGCCCCCGCCGCTTGCTGCTTGGATCCCCGGGATGTCGCCGCTTCCGTCACAAGCAAGATCGTAACTAAGGCTGGTCGTATTCACACCTTGCAAAGATGAACAATGGTGTATACGGCCGGTTCAGACGGTGAAGCCCAGGGCGCGTAGTTGATCGCGGCCGTCGTCGGTGATCTTGTCCGGGCCCCAGGGCGGGTTCCACACCCAGTTGATCCGCAGCTCGTCGACCAGACCCGTACCGACCAGTGCACTACGCGACTGATCTTCGATGACGTCGGTCAGCGGGCAGGCGGGTGAGGTCAACGTCATGTCGATCAGCGCCACGGTGCCCTCTTCTGCCTCTTCGAGGTTCAGGCCGTAGACCAGTCCCAGGTCGACCACGTTGATGCCCAGTTCGGGGTCGACCACATCGCGCATCGCCTCTTCGATGTCGGCCAGCAACTCGTTGTCCGGTGCGGCGGCTTCGCTCATCCTTTAACCTCCTCGACGTCGTGCGTCGCTTGCGCCAGTGCGTCTTTAAAAGCCATCCAGCCGAGCAGCGCGCATTTGACCCGAGCCGGATACTTCGCGACTCCGGCGAACGCGATGCCGTCGCCCAAGACGTCCTCGTCGCCGACCACGGTTCCGCGGGACGACACCATCTCGGTGAACGCGGTAACTGTCTTCAATGCCTGCCCGACGCTTTGCCCGATCACCTGCTCGGTGAGCACCGACGCGGCCGCCTGACTGATCGAACAGCCCTGCCCGTCATAGGAGACGTCGACGACGTGCTCACCGTCGTCCGACAGCGCCACCCGCAGCGTGACCTCGTCACCGCATATCGGGTTGACGTGGTGCACCTGCGCCCCGAACGGCTCCCGCAGCCCGCGGTGCTGCGGGTGCTTGTAGTGATCGAGGATCACGTCTTGGTAGATCTGCTCGAGGCGCACCGGGGCTCACGCTCCGCCGAAGAAATCGAGGGCGTGCCGCACACCGGCCACCAGCCGGTCGACTTCCTCGTGGGTGTTGTAGATCGCGAACGATGCGCGCGCGGTGGCCGCGAGGCCGAATCGGCGGTGCAGCGGCAATGCGCAGTGATGGCCGACCCGCACAGCCACACCGTCGTCGTCGAGGACCTGACCGACGTCATGAGCGTGCACGCCGTCGACGATGAACGACACCGGTGAGCCTCGGTTGTCCATTGACTTCGGTCCGATCACCCGCACTCCGTCGATACCGGACAGGCCTTCGATCGCGGCGGCCACCAACTCGCGTTCGTGGGCTTCGACGACGTCCATGCCGATGGCGCCGAGATAGCGTGCGGCCGCGCCCAGCCCGACCACCTGGGAGGTCATCGGGGTGCCGGCCTCGAACCGTTGCGGTGGCGGCGCATAGGTGGTGGCCTCCATGGTCACCGTCTCGATCATCGACCCGCCGGTGAGGAATGGCGGCATCGACGACAACAGCTCACGACGCCCATAGAGCACACCGATCCCGTTGGGGCCCAACATTTTATGTCCGGAAAAAGCGGCGAAGTCGACGCCGAGCGCGTGAAGGTCGACCGGCTGGTGCGGCACCGATTGGCAGGCGTCCAGCACCGTCAACGCGCCCACCGCCTTGGCCCGGGCGACCAACTCGCCCACCGGGGCCACCGCACCGGTCACATTCGAATGATGGCTGAACGCAACGACTTTGACCCGTTCGTCGAGCTGAAGCGAATCAAGGTCGATCCGCCCCTGGTCGGTTATGCCGTACCAGCGCAGCGTGGCGCCGGTGCGCCGGGCCAGCTCCTGCCACGGGATCAGGTTGGCGTGGTGCTCGAGCTCGGTGGTGACGATGACATCACCCGGGCCGACCGCACGCTCGAACCGATTGTCCCCGAACACATAAGACACCAGGTTGAGCGATTCGGTGGCGTTCTTGGTGAACACCAGCTCGTCGGTGTCGGCGCCGACGAATGCGGCGATGTCGGCCCGACCCTGCTCGTAGGCGTCGGTGGACTCCTCCATCAGCTGGTGCGCGCCGCGGTGCACCGCGCCGTTGGAGGTGGTGAGGAATTCACGTTCGGCGTCGAGCACTTGCACCGGCCGCTGAGAGGTGGCACCGGAGTCCAAGTACGCGAGCTGATTTCCGCCCCGCATGACACGGCTCAAGATCGGGAAATCGGCCCGGATCGCGCCGAGGTCCGGCGCCACCGGGCGACTGACCGAAACCGTCATGTCAGGCCCCCGAGGCGGCGGTGTGCGTGAAACGCACGTAGCCGTTTTCTTCGAGTTCGTCGGCCAGCTCCGGGCCGCCCGATTCGATGATCCGGCCGCCCACGAACACGTGCACGAATTGGGGATGGATATACCGCAGAATCCGGGTGTAGTGCGTAATGAGCAGAACGCCGCCGTGCTGGGATTCGGCATAGCGGTTGACGCCCTCGCTGACCACCCGCAGCGCGTCGACATCCAGGCCGGAGTCGGTCTCGTCGAGGATCGCGATCTTGGGCTTCAGCAATCCCAGCT
Organism: Mycobacterium sp.; assembly: GCA_019236925.1. Classification (GTDB taxonomy): domain Bacteria; phylum Actinomycetota; class Actinomycetes; order Mycobacteriales; family Mycobacteriaceae; genus Mycobacterium. The sequence goes on from JAFAID010000102.1 coordinate 21,886, forward strand.
GCAGGATCTCGTGGCGCTTCTTCTCACCGCCGGAAAAGCCTTCGTTCACACTGCGTTCGCCGAATGCCTGGTCGATGTCGAGGTCATCCATCGCAGCCTTGACCTCTTTGACCCAGTGCCGCAGCTTGGGCGCCTCACCGCGCACGGCGGTAGCGGCCGAGCGCAGGAAGTTCGACATCGACACGCCCGGCACCTCGACCGGATACTGCATGGCCAAAAACAGGCCGGCGCGGGCGCGCTCGTCGACGCTCATGTCCAGAACGTTTTCGCCGTCGAGCGTGATGGAGCCCGACGTGACCTTGTACTTCGGGTGTCCGGCGATGGCGTAGGACAGCGTGGACTTACCGGATCCGTTGGGCCCCATCACCGCATGCGTCTCGCCGGAGCTCACTGTCAAGTTGACGCCGTTGAGAATGGCGATCTCGCCGCCGTCCGACGGGTTCTCGACGCTGACGTGCAAGTCTTTGATGTCCAAAGTGGTCATTAGGCGTTTGCTTTCGATTCGGTGATGGCCAGTTCGTGCTCGATGGCTGTGGTTAGACGCTCCCGTACCTCGGGCACAGCGATCTTGGCGATGATCTCGTTGAAGAAACCACGCACCACGAGTCGGCGGGCCTGCTCTTCGGGGATGCCGCGAGAACGCAGGTAAAACAGTTGCTCGTCGTCGAATCGCCCAGTGGCGCTGGCGTGTCCGGCGCCGACGATCTCGCCGGTCTCGATCTCCAGGTTGGGCACCGAGTCGGCGCGCGCGCCGTCGGTCAGTACCAGGTTGCGGTTGACCTCAAAGGTGTCGGTGCCGGTGGCCTCGGCCCGGATCAATACGTCGCCGATCCAGACGGTGTGCGCATCCGGCCTGTGCGAGTCCGGATCCCCTTGCAGCGCACCCTTGTACAGCGCGTTGGATTTGCAATCAGGTTGAGCGTGGTCGACCAGCAACCTCGACTCGAGGTGCTGACCGTCGTCGGCGAAGTACAGACCGAGCAGCTCCGCGTCGCCGCCGGGCGCGGCGAAGCGCACCATGGCCGACATCCGCACCAGGTCGCCGCCGAGCGTGACGGCTACGTGCCGCAGCACCGCGTCCTTGCCCAGCCGGGCGTGCTGCGCGCTGACATGCACTGTGTCGTCGGCCCAGTCGGCGATCCACACCACCGTCAGCCGGGCGGCATCGTCGACGACGAACTCGAGGTTGTCGGCGTAGGTTCCGCTGCCGCGCTGGTCGATGACGACGACGGCTTCGGCCAGCTCCTCCACCCGGATCTGCACATGCCCGTAGGCAACCGCACCCTCACCCGGGCCGGTGATCACCACGTCAACCGGCTCGGCGACCCGTGTGTCACGGGCGACGGTGACCAGGGTCGCCGAGTTGAACGACGAAAATGCCTGCGCGGCAACACGGTCGGTGGGCACACCACCGTCGCCGAGCCGCGGGTCGCCGCGCCGGACGGTTTCGACTTGCACCCCGGGCCGCTCGCTGACAACGATCCGGGCGCTCCCGGTCGCAGGCGCCGAGCCGTCGTGCAGGCCACGGAGCCGCCGCAGCGGGGTGAACCGCCAGATCTCGTCGCGGCCGCCGGGGACCTCGAACGCGTCGACGTCGAAAGACGCGAACTGCTCGCCCTTGTTGGCCGCGGCGAGTGACGAACCCTCAACCGCTTCAGTCAATCCCGTCACTACCCGACCGCGCCTTCCATCTGCAGCTCGATCAGCCGGTTGAGCTCCAGCGCGTATTCCATCGGCAGCTCTTTGGCGATCGGCTCGACGAAGCCGCGCACGATCATCGCCATCGCCTCGTCCTCGGTGAGCCCGCGGCTCATCAGGTAGAACAGCTGGTTCTCGCTGACCTTGGACAC
>JAFAID010000120.1 GCA_019236925.1 Mycobacterium sp.
GCTGGCGATCAACCGGGTCGGGGTCAGCGCCCGGTTCGACGATTTGACTGAGGTGGCCCAGGGCCTGCGGTATGCCCGGCTGGCCATGCGTGGTCGCAGCGAGCCGCAGTTGCCGGTGACGGTGTTCGACGGGTCGATTCTGGGCACCGCCGCGGTGAGTGCGCCCGAGGTGATGACCAAGCTGGTCGCCCCGGTGCTGGAGGGGTTCAGAGATTTATCCGAAGATGAGCGGGACCTGTTGTTCGAGACGTTTCGGGTGTGGCTGGACAACGATGGTTCCGTGCGTGCCGCCGGTGACCTGCTGTTCTGTCACCCCAACACGGTGCGTTACCGGCTGCGCCGCATCGAGCAACGCACCGACCGCTCGCTGTCGTGCCCACGCGATCTTGCCGAACTGTGCCTCGTCTTGGAGGTTTTCCGTCGGCTGATGTAGCGGCGCTGGTGTTGTTCGGTGTGGTACGAACCGCTGCGTTCGGCGAAAACGCCTGCCAACCGCAGACCGGCGACTTGGTTGCGGGCTGATCCGCCGCGAGATGATCCGTCATCCGAATACTTCCTGTAGGCGCTCGGCCAGGAAAATCCGGCTGGCAGCTTCGACCAGCGCCAGATGCGAGAACGCCTGCGGGAAGTTTCCCAGGTGGCGTGCCGTCTCGACGTCGTACTCCTCGGCGTAAAGGCCGAGTGGGGAGGCGACCCTGATTAGACGCTCCATGAGGTCGCGCGCCCGCTGAATCTGGCCGATGATGACCAGCGCTGAAACCAGCCAGAACGAGCAGATCAAAAACGCGCCCTCTTGACCCGAGAGCCCATCGTCGGTCTCTTGGGTGCGATAGCGCAGCACGTAGCCGTTGTCGGTCAGTTCGTCGGCAATCGCCAACACGGTGGCGCGCAGGCGCTGATCGTCGCCGGGCAAGAAACCGAAAATCGCGGCAAGCAAGGCGGAGGCATCCATTGCGTCGGAGTCGTAGTGCTGCCTCAGCACGCCCCGCCGGTCGATCCCGCGCTCGAGGATGTCGGCTTTGATCTGGTCTGCGCCCTGCGCCCAGCGTTGCTCGAGCGAGCGATCGCCGCGGATTTCGGCTAACTTAGCCGCGCGGTCTAGCGCGACCCAGCACATCAGCTTGGAGGAGACGTAGTGGTGGGGTTCGCCGCGAGCTTCCCAAATCCCCTGATCGGGTTGGCGCCAGACGGCGCTTGCGCACTCGGCCTGCGACTGAACTAGCGGCCACAGCCGCTGCGGCAGGCGTTGACTGCGCCGGGTGTGCAAGAGCACCGAATCCAGCGCGGCGCCGTACACGTCGTTTTGGTGCTGGTTAAAGGCGCCGTTGCCAACCCGCACCGGGCGTGCGCCAGCGTACCCGGAGAGCTCGTCAAGCGCGGTCTCGGCCAGGTCGCGTCGACCATCGATGCCGTACATGATCTGCAGGCCGCCATCCTCGTTTCGCTCAAGGTCGGCGATGTACTGCACGAACTCATCGGCTTCCCAATCGAGCTCGAGGAAGTGCAGCGTGCGCAAGGTGAAACTCGAGTCGCGGATCCAGGTGTAGCGGTAGTCCCAGTTGCGTTCTCCGCCGGGAGTCTCGGGCAAAGAGGTGGTCAGCGCGGCCACAGTGGCGCCGGTGGGCATGTAGGTGAGGCCTTTGATCACCAGCGCCGAGCGTTCGATCAGCGGCGACAGCTGATGGTCGGGGATCCGTGCCCTGGCCAGCCACCGGCGCCAAAACCGTGTGGTTGCTTCCAGCTGGGCAAGGGCTTGCTCGACAGTCACCGGCCCGGTCAGCCCCTCGGCCCAGGATAGGGCGCAAAACAGCCGCTCGCCCTTGGTAAGCAGGTGCCGCGCGCGGGCACGATTTTCCTCGATCCCCAGCCGCAAATCGGTATAGAGCCGGACAGTTTGGCCGGCGCCTGCCGCGTCGGCGCTGTGGCGGTCGTCGGCCAACGTCCAATCGGCGGGCGTGCGGTCGTAGTCAAACGCCGGCTCGCACACGAGGTCGATCTCGACCTCGCCGTCCAGACAGGCGACGGTGCGCACGAGCACGTGTTGAGCGTCCTCGTCGCTGGGCGGGCGGGTGTGGGGCGTGACCGTGTCCTCGCCGGATCGCGGGCCCAGCGTGAGCGCGTCGCGGGCCACCGCCCAGCCGCTGGGCGTACGCCAAGACGTCACCAGTGTGTTGGTGCCCGGTTCATAGGTGCGGGCGCTGGGCACGTTGATCCCGAACGGGGCCAGCCGAAACGACCCTGCCCCGCGGTCCAGCAGCGACCCGAACACGCTGGGCGAGTCAAACCGCGGCACGCATAGCCAGTCGATTGCGCCGTCCGGCGCCACCAGAGCACCGGTATGACAGTCCGAGAGAAAAGCAAAGTCAGCGATCGGTGGAAAGGGGGACGGGGCGGCCGCGCTCTGTTGGGCCGCCCGGGTGCGAGACACGATTTGCGATCCGCGATCGGCCGCGTCGTTTTCCGGGCGAGGTTGTTTTGCGGGGGTGGCCATCCGTTTGTCTCCTTCTGGTTTGGGTTTGAGCCCACGGCTCATCCGGGAAGCGATCCCCGGTAGAGGTTGCAGCCCGGCCCGTGCGCACCGAGGCCGATAACCTGGAACAGCCGTCCCGCGTCGGGCTGGCGTGCCAGCGCCCGCGGGTCGAGCTGTTCGCGGCCGGTCGTGACAAACAGCGTGCTGCGGTCAGCTCCGCCGAACGCGCACGATGTTGCCTGAGCGACCGGAAGTTCAACCGTCCCCAGGAGGTATCCGTCTGGCGAGTAGTGGTGCACCGCCCAGCCGTCGTACACCGCCACCCAGATATCGCCCCAGTCGTCGATCGTGAGCCCGTCAGGCGCGGGACCCGGCTGCACGAACGTCACCAGCGTGCGCCGATTCCCTGGCTCGCCGGTGCCGGGGTCGACGTCAAACTCGTATAGGCAGCCGGAGCCGCTGTCGTTGAGATACATGACGGCGCCGTCGGGGCTCCAGCCGATCCCATTGGGGATCGTCAATGCGGTCAGCACGGTGCTGATGCTTCCCTCTAGCTCAAGCCGGTAAAGCGCCCCGGCGCCCGGCGACTTGTCGTAGGCCATCGTCCCGACCCAGAACCGGCCGGTCTCGTCGCAGGCCCCATCGTTGAAGCGCACGCCGCTCGGGGCGTCGGTCAGGGACGCCAGCTCGATGACGGTGCCACAAAAGTCGACGAACAAAAATGTCTGGGCGGCGGCGGCCAGGTATCCGCCTGCGGCGGCCGGAGCCACCACACCGACGTCGCGGTCCAGCTCGACCGTCTCGATCCGGCCGGGGTGGCCGTCGCGCGTCAGAGTGGCGCGGTGAAACCGGCGCCCGAGAATATCCACCCACAACAGCTCTTGGCGTTGCTCATGCCAGCGCGGCCCCTCGCTGAGTAACCCCGGCTCGGGCGACCACACGCTGACTTCGGGGCAGCTCATGCGCACAGGTCCACGACGACCTTGACGTCGTCAGGGCCCCGCTTCAGCGCTTCGGCCCATCGCCCGAGCGGCACACGGCGAGTGATCATCGCGGACAACCACGTCGGGTCGGCCTTCGCGAGCGCGGCTACTGCCTGTTCCCAGTGGCGCCGCCCGGCGTTGACGGTCCCGAACAAGACGGTGTTCCGCAGGACCATCGCACGGTTCATGGCGGTCGTGTCGACATCGGGCGCCGCGTCGACGTTCATGATCCCAGTCAGGCACATGATCCCGCCGCTGACCAGCCTGCGCGCGGCCGCCCGGCCCACCGCACCCAGCCCTGTGCACTCGATCACCACCTCTGCATCGACTTCCACCTCGCTCGCATCACAGCCCGACCAGACCGGCCAGCACGCCGAGCAGCAGCCCAAGCGTGGGGTTTTCCAGACCGACACCGATCGCGAAAGCCGCCGCGCTTGCCGAATGACCAGAGGGCATCGAGTGCGACTTGGGAATTGGCAGGCGCCGCGCCAGCGGAACCGATCCGAAACGGGGCCGCTTGCGTCGCCACAAGCGCTTAGCCAGCTGATGGGTGATCGCACTTGTCACTGCCAGGCTGACGACCCCACGGCCCGCGCCGCGCCGAGCCGATCGACTGCCCGAGAGTGCCATAGCGGCCGCGATCGCAAACCACGGCTTGCCGTTGTCGGCGGCACGGCTGAGCGCCGGCATCGCGCGGTCAAGCAGTGGGCTGCGTGAGTTCGCGATCGCCTCGAACACCTCAGCGTCGAGGGCACCGAGGCCCTCGGTGATCTGCCGCAACCCCGGCGATGTCCGCGGCACCATCGAGTCAACCTATACCTTGACGACACCAGGGCGGGCCGAATATGCGTCGCCGAGCGCAAATATTCAGGGCGACGAAAACGCCACGCCGATTCCTATGGCCAGCAACACAACCGGAGAGGCTGGCCCGCACGGCTACCGATGTAGTCCTTCCATAAAGTCCTTCACCTCGGCACGCGAGATGTGGCTCTGCGGGCTCTCCCAGGTTGCCACTGCCCAGATCGCGAAGACGTCCAGTGCTATCACCACAATCGCCCAGACCGGGTATCGCGACAGCCACAGGAACATGCTCACTATCGATAGCGAGGCGATGATGATCGCAGACACCCGTGCCCACGGCCTACCTGACCTGCTCCGCAGCTTGCGCTAGCGCAAGCTGCGGGTCCGTCCCGTCGGCTGACTCATATCGTTTGCGCCGGCGTCGGGAGGACTGAATGCACCGCAATGCGGCAACCGAGGCACAGCCCATTCTGCGGCGTCAACGCAGTAGGACGCCAGCATGATAGCCGCCACGGCGCGTTGCTCGGCGTCCAGGCCGACCGCTCCGCTTCCTTCTCTACCGAGCTGAACGCCATTTGCTCAAATCGGTACGCGTTACCTCGAACTGTCGCACCACGGAGGCCTTGGTATGCAACCACCAACTCTGGGCCGCGCCCTGGGCGTCGGCGGCGGTCTGCTCGACCTCCTTGACCTCCCGGTCGATTGCGCCCTCGGCCTGCTCGCGGCGCGCCTGCCGTGCGGCACTCTTCTGCTCGCGGACGGTTGCGGTCGAATCCTCAAGTCTGTTGACTCGAGCAGCCAGATCCGATTAAAGCTTCCGATAACGGCTTCATGCGTTCGCATCCTCTCACCAGATCTATCGCCGCCTGGAAAAAAGCGTCCGCATTTCGGCATCGGACCGATAGGGGTCGAAAATTATCCGAGGTATGCCAACCGCGGCGCCTCACGCTTTTCGTCGCCATGCCATCGGTGGACCAACTAGGCGC
>JAFAID010000171.1 GCA_019236925.1 Mycobacterium sp.
GCGCGCGGTCGGCGAACAACTCGATCGCTTCGTCGGCCACTGAGAGCGATGGCACCCGCCACGTCGCCTCACCTGGCACACCGATCGGCTCGCGACTCGTGGCCAGCAGCGTCAGCCCCGGCGCGGCACCCAGCAGCGCCACTATCAGCTCGGCGCTCGCGTCCAGCAGGTGTTCGCAATTGTCGAGCACCACCAGCATCTGACGGCCGCGAACGAACCGCAGGAGCGTGTCCATCGTGGAGCGGCCGGGCTGGTCGGGCAGGCCGAACGCGCGGGCCACCGCGATCGCCACCACGGCGGGATGGGTGATCGGCGCCAGGTCGATGTACCACACACCGTCACCGAACTCGGCCGCGATGCGAGCCGCGATCTCAACGCCGAGACGGGTCTTGCCGGCGCCGCCGGCACCGGTCAGGGTCACCAGCCGGTTGTCGACGAGCAGCTTCTCCAGGTCAGTCATCTGTGCGCCGCGCCCGACGAAGCTGGTGAGCTGCACCGGAAGGTTGTGAGAGACAACGGTGCTGGGTGTGCGCAGGGACGGGAACTCGTTGCGAAGGTCGGGATGGCATAGCTGTACCACCCGCTCGGGCCGCGGTAGATCGCGCAGCGGGTGAGTCCCCAGATCCGTCAGCCAGGCGCCGTCCGGGAGTCGATCGACGACCATGTCCTCGGTCGCGCCCGACAACACGGTCTGGCCGCCGTGCGCGAGATCGCGCAGCCTAGCGGTGCGGTTGATGGTCGATCCGGCGTAGTTGCCCTCGTCGCGCAACTGCACCTCTCCGGTATGCACCCCGATGCGCAGGCGGATCGGCGCCAGCGACGCGCGCTGCAACTCCAGTGCAGCCGCCACCGCATCGCTGGCGCGGGCGAACGCGGCTACGAAGCTGTCGCCCTCGCCCTGCTCCACCGGGCGCACACCGTCGTGGGCGACGATGAGATCGGACACGACTTGGTTAAGGCGCGCGATCGCAGCGGTCATCTCGTCGGGCTGGGTCTCCCACAGCCGCGTGGAGCCCTCGACGTCGGCCAACACCAACGTCACCGTCCCCGTCGGCAAAAGCCAGCTCACGCCCTCCTCACTCCGGTTCACCAGCGCGGTGTCCGCGCGTGGATCGATCTCGCTCATGCTAGCCAGCATCGAGCCACGACATACCCCGAACATCAGCGGAAACGTGCATACGGGCCGCGTGCCCGCGGCTCGACCGCCCCGACCCTGCCGCCGGACACCTCGGCCAACGACCATGCCACAGCGAAGGTGACTCTTTAGCAGAATTCGGGGGCGACACGGCCAGCACCATCACCACCACCTTCACCGTCCGCAGCACGGCGGGGAGCCAGCGCCAAGCCAAAAACGGGCTTCGACTGTTCTGGGGTCTATGAGCCAGTCGTCCCTCCAGCGCGGATTGGACGCCGGTGTGCCCAAAGTCGTTGCCTTTCCACAGCAGCGGCTCGCGTGGAGTCGAGCGCCAGCGCATACGAGAGACAATCCCTGAAGTTCAAACCCGCCGGCTGGCCGCTGCCCTTGGCGAAATCTGCGTAGGCCTGGCGAGCCAGACGGGCCTGACGCTCGGGTAGCCGGCTCGATCACGAACCTGGCCAAGCGAGATCCCAGAGAGGGTCGGCGAGATACCCCCGTTCCGCCGAGGTGCGCCCAAGCGGCCTGAGGTTCCCGGCTCGTAGCGTGGGTCTTGAGCGGCCTGCTGAGGCCTTACTAACCGCTGCCAGTGGGGGCCACCGCGAGCGGCGTGAAGGCGTAGACGCCGTCTCCGGTCCCCTGCTGAGGGCTGCCGGTGCCGAAGAAGACGGCGTTGCCCGACACCGTGATCCCGCAGAAGCAGCTCGACGCCACTTTCAGAAACTTGAGGACCGCGCCGGTTGAAGCGTTCCGGACCTGGACGATGGGACCCAACGCGAAGCCGCTGAACGTCATGCCGCCGGCAACGGTCGTAGGACCGAAGCTGTGTGCAAACAGCCGGGACCAGACCTGGTTCTGGCCGCTCGGGCCTGAGGCGGCGAACGCGTAAATGCTCGGCCACTGCACCAGCGTGTCCTTGGGGTTCCTGGGCTCGCAGCCCGGGAACTCGACGTCACCGAACGCGGTGGCCCCGTACACCTTGCTCCCGTCGAACGCCGTGGTGCCGATGAAACCCCCGGCGGACCCGCCGAAGACCACGTTGGTATCCCAGACCAGCGCGCCGGTCCCCGGGTCGAGCCGGTAGTAGGTGCCGTCCTTGCCGCCGATCCCGAGGAAGGTCGGCGCCCCCGTGACGGGATCGGGGTCACCGAGGTTCGGTGTGCTGCCGAAGTCGAAATCGCACGGCGGGTCCTGGCCGGCGGGGACGCCGTTGAGCCGGGGCGGTGTGAACACCCAGGCGACCGTGCCGTCCTTCGCGTGGAGGGCGATCACACGCTCGGCGTAGGGTGGCAGGCCACGGAAGTTGCAGTCGGAGACGCCGAAGATTACGAGGCCGCGGATGGGGTCCAGCGACGGGGACGACCACACGCCGCCGCAGCCGTCGTTCATGGGTGCCCCACCCACCGTCGCCACGTCGGTCTCGAAGCGCCAGACCAGGCTGCCGTTGTTGATGTCCGCCGAGGCCACGTAGCCACGGTGCCCGGCCTCGCCGTTGGACGAGACGCCGAAGATGACCCGATTCCCCAGCACGACCGGCGAGGAAAAGATCCGGGTGGAGTCGGTCGTGGGCGAGGGCGGCTGCTCCGGAAGGCCAGTGAACTGGTTCTTCCAGACGAGCGCGCCGGTCTTGGCGTTGAGCGCGTACAGGGTGTAGCCGCCGCCGAAGATGACCAGGTCCGGGTGGCTCCACCCGGCCGGTTCGAACCACGCCGCGTCCGTGACGAGCCCGCCGTCGGTCATGATGTCGCGGGGGCTTGTGTTCCCGGGTGAGGGGTTGATGGCCGGCTGCCGGTCGAGCTGGAATTTCCAGACCAGCTTCCCTGTGCCCCGGTCGAGCGCATAGAAGTTCCCGTCCCAGGAGCCCACGTACAGGGTGCTGCCTACCACGATGGGATTGGACGTGACCGCGTCGCCGGTGTGGAAGAACCAGGCGCGTCTGAGGGCGTGTACCGACGACGGGGTGAGGCTGGTGACGCCGGCGAAGGAATGCTGCGGGTCGTGGCCGTAGGTGGGCCAGTCCGACGAGGTGATCGTGGTGGCGGCGCGGACGGGGGCCGGCACGAGCACGGCGCCAGCGGCGAGGCTCGGGAGAGCGACCGCGACCGTAAAGGCCTGTCGCGCCATGGTTGACAATCGAGGGCGGAATTTCGACACGCCACCCCCTTGGGCGGTGCGAGGCTTCCTTGACGCGTGGGCAGCGGGCCCGGCGCCGGCGACTAGCCAGGCTCCCGTAGCGAGCCCCATACCGACAGCAGCCAGCGCGAGCCCCATTCCGAGATTCGGTCGGGCTAGCGCCCTGCGAGTTGCTGGATGCGCAAAAATGTTCTGGGACAACGGCGGAATTCTCCTCAACCCACTGGAGGCACTTGGTTCGCTTCAGACACTCAAATCACTCTGGCAACAATGTTGCTCAGGGGTCACGGAACGTAACACGACACGGTCACAGATCGGACTCTATGGATTCGCTTACGAACCTTCGGATTCGCTTATTCACGACAACCGTGCTGGTGGTGGCTGTCGTTTACAGGCTCTTCCGGAATTGGAGTGCAGCTGCGGGTGGGGCTGATTCCGGTGGTGGTGTCGTGTCGGAGCAAGTACGAGCCCCCGTCCCCTGATCCCCCACAGCTCAATAGCCAAATCGACCCGTCATCCTTCGGGATGGCGCGCCGACTGCCCAGATGATTGTCACCTGGACAAGGCATGGGGTCGTCCAGCGCCCTCGCGACGCCGAGCGTGCGGGCCACGGTGGGTAGCGCGCGCCCAGCCGCAGCACCGCGAGCGTCTCGTCGAGTCGTCGCGTGGGAGCCTTTCACATCGCGGATGTTGTGGAGACGGCCGCTAGTGGCCTCGGGCCACCCAATCGTCGTAGTGAACGATCTCGTCGCCGATGCTGGTGGTGTCGCCATGGCCGGTGTAGACGACGGTGTCGCCAGGAAGCTTGCCGAGCCGGCCCGAGATCGACCGCAGGATCGTCGGGAAGTCCGAGAACGAACGGCCGGTGGCACCGGGTCCACCGGAAAATAGCGTGTCTCCGCTGAACACGGCGCCCAGGTCGGGGGCGTACCAGCAGACCGACCCGGGGGAGTGTCCGGGGGTGTGCAGCGCCCGCAGCTCAGTGCCGGCGACACTCAGCGTGTCCCCGTCGGAGACTGCGCGAAAGCTCTTGTCCGGGTGAGTCATCCGCCACAACACGTCATCGCCGGGATGGAGCAGTACCGGCGCGTCGAGGGTATCGCCGAGTTCGGGGGCCACCGTCACGTGGTCGTTGTGACCGTGTGTGCACACGACCGCCACCACATTTCGCCCACCGACGGCCGCCACGATGGGCGCCGCTGTGTGTGCGGCGTCGAAGACCACGACATCGGAACCGTCGCCCACGACCCAGATGTTGTTGTCGACTTCCCAACTGCCACCGTCGAGTTCGAAGGTGCCGTGGGTGACAACGCGCTCGATGGCCGCCATTACAGCATCACTACCGAGCGCAGCACCTTGCCGTCGTGCATCTTGTGGAAAGCCTCCTCGATATCACCGAGACCGATGCGTTCGGAGACGAACTTCTCCAGCGGCAAACGGCCCTGCAGGTAGAGGTCGATCAGGGTGGGGAAGTCGCGTTCGGGCAGGCAGTCGCCGTACCAGGACGACTTCAGTGCGCCGCCGTGCGAGAAGAAGTCGACCAGCGGCATGTCGATGCGCATGTCGGGTGTCGGAACACCTACCAGCACAACGGTTCCCGCAAGATCACGGGCATAGAATGCCTGCTTCCAGGTTTCTGGTCGACCAACCGCGTCGATGACCACGTTGGCGCCGAAGCCGTCGGTGAGATCCTGGATGGTCTTGACCACATCCAGGTCGCGGGCGTTGATGGTGTGGGTGGCGCCAAACTTACGGGCCCAATCCAGTTTGGTGTTGTCGGTATCGACGGCGATGATCCGTCTGGCGCCGACCAGCGCCGCCCCGGCGATCGCGGCGTCGCCCACGCCGCCGCAACCGATCACCGCGACCGTGTCGTCACGGTTGACCGCGCCGGTGTTGATGGCCGCGCCGATACCAGCCATCACGCCGCAGCCCAGCAGGCCGGCCACTGCCGGGTCGGCCGCAGCGTCGACCGTTGTACACTGGCCGGTGGCTACCAGCGTCTTGTCGGCAAACGCGCCAATGCCCAGCGCCGGGGTCAGTTCGGTGCCGTCGGTGAGTGTCATCTTCTGCTCGGCGTTGAAAGTGTCGAAGCAGAGGTGCGGTCGGCCGCGCTTGCAGGCACGGCACTGGCCGCACACCGCACGCCAGTTCAGGATCACGAAATCGCCCGGCTCGACCGCCGTCACGCCCGGTCCCACCGTTTCGACGGTTCCGGCGGCCTCATGGCCGAGGAGGAACGGATACTCGTCGTTGATCCCACCCTCGCGGTAGGTCAGGTCGGTGTGGCACACCCCGCACGCAGTGACGTCGACGACGACCTCGCCCGGGCCGGGATCGGGGATCACGATGTCCACCAACTCGACTGGTTCACCCTTTTTCCGTGAAATCACGCCGCGCACCGTCTGACCCATACCCACCAACCTAGTGCTTGGTCGATAGGCTCCTGCGCGATGGCTGCACTCGATGTACTCGACGACTGGCCGGTTGCAGCCGCGGCCGCCGCAGTGGTTGGACCCTCGGGAGTGCTGGCCAGCCACGGCGACACCGGGAAGCAGTTCGCGCTGGCGTCGGTGACCAAGCCGCTCGTGGCGCGGGCCGCGCAGATCGCGATCGAAGAGGGCGCGATCGACTTGGATACCGCGGCGGGACCGCCCGGGTCGACGGTCCGGCATCTGCTGGCTCACGCCTCGGGGTTGGCGATGCTCAACGCACAGACCCTGTCCAAGCCGGGCACCCGCCGGATCTACTCCAACTACGGCTTCGCGGTGCTGGCCGAGACGGTGCAGCAGGCATCCGGGATCGAGTTCGGTCGCTACCTCACCGAGGCGGTGTTCGAGCCGCTGGGAATGACCGCCACCCGGCTCGATGGTGGCACGCAGGCCGCCGGCTTCGGGGCGACGTCGACGGTCGCGGACCTGGCTGCCTTCGCGGGCGACCTGTTGGTGCCGGCGACGGTGTCCGCCGAGATGCACGCCGAAGCGACCGCCGTGCAGTTCCCCGGCCTGAACGGGGTATTGCCTGGATACGGTCCGCAACGGCCCAACGATTGGGGGCTGGGCTTCGAGATCAAAGACTCCAAGTCACCGCACTGGACCGGTGCGCACAACTCGCCGGGAAGCTTCGGCCATTTCGGCCAGTCGGGCACTCTGATCTGGGCAGATCCGGCGGCGAAGCTGGCGCTGGTGGTGCTCACCGACCGCGATTTCGGCGACTGGGCGCTGCCGCTGTGGCCGGCGCTGGCGGACACCGTGCTGGCCGCTTATAACTCGGACTAGCGCAACATGGGCCTCACGAGGCACAATAGACACGCAAGACACAAAAATCGTTAAATTCTGCTCGTCGGGTTCACCAGGTCGTCGGGGAAGACGTCCCTCGTGGAGCCGAAGGAGCAACAGATGCGTGCGTCGAACCAGTTCGCCGACGTGACGACCGGCGTGGTGTACATCCACGCCTCGCCCGCTGCGGTGTGCCCGCATGTCGAGTGGGCGTTGTCGTCGACCCTGGCAGCCAAGCCCAATCTCAAGTGGACCCCGCAACCGGCGATGCCCGGGCAGCTGCGCGCGGTCACCAACTGGGTCGGTCCGGTGGGCACCGGCGCCCGGTTGGCCAACGCCTTGCGGTCCTGGTCGGTGCTGCGGTTTGAAGTCACCGAGGATCCCAGTCCCGGCGTCGACGGCCAGCGGTTCAGCCACACGCCCCAGCTGGGACTGTGGAGCGGAGCGATGAGCGCCAATGGCGACGTGATGATCGGCGAGATGCGGCTGCGGGCGATGATGGCCGATGGCGCCGACGCGCTGGCCGCCGAGCTGGATTCGGCGCTGGGCACGGCTTGGGATGAGGCGTTGGAGGTGTTCCGCGACGGCGGTGACGGCGCCGAGGTGTCCTGGCTCAGCCGTGGAGTCGGCTAGCACCCGTCAGCGCGCTATGCAGGAGTCGCCGAGACCGGCAACCTCAACTGTGCGGCTCGATAAGGCAATGGCTGCAGTAGGCGGTGGCCTCGTTGTTGGTCAGTGGTTGTCGGTTAGTGCGGGTGCGCGGATTTGATCACTGCGTCGACAATGTGACGGATGCGTGCGGCTGCTTGATCGGGGTCGGGCTGGCCGGCATCGAGCCAGGCGATGACGGCCTCGGTGGTGAGCGTCGGTAACAACGCCGCTGCCCAGCTGCGCCATTGGTCGTCGGTGACGGCGGCGAGGTGGCGGTGGGTAATCTCGGTCGCCGTCGATCGAAAGGTGTCGATGACGTCGCGGAATTCGGGTTCGCGCGCGGCATACCGGAATAGCAGCCGAAAAGCGGCCGGGTCGGCCGATGCGGCTCGTAGCAATGCGGGGATGCTGGTGTCGTCGAAGGTGTCTGCCCCGACGACCTCGCGTAGCCGAGCACTGGCGGATTCGAGGACCGCCCGGTAGAGGTCGGCCTTCGAGGCAAAGTGCCGGTAGAGAATCACGGGAGTGACACCGGCTTCGGCGGCGATGACGTCGAGGCCGGTGTTTGTGAAGCCTGCGCGGGCAAACGCACGAGTGGCGGCGTCAAGGATCTGTTCACGCCGTTGGGCGCGTGGCATCCGCCGAGTCAGCGCAGGTCTCGCACTTGTCATCGCGACCTCCTCTTGTCAAAGATGCAATATACAACTACAGTTGTTTATAGCATATAATACAAGCCAGCTGATACTTGGGGACGTGGTGGCCACATCAACATCAACCCAGTTGCCGCAACTGCCGTTCCGGCAGATGCATCCACTCGAAACTGCACCCGCACTGCACAAACTGCAGTCGCGCGGTGCGGTCCACCGAGTTTGCACCCCGGTGGGCCACGAAGCCTGGCTGGTCACCAGCTACGCCCACGTGCGCGAACTGCTCGATGACCGACGGCTGGGCCGCTCACACCCGCAACCCGACACTGCGGCGCGCAGTGGGGAATCAGTACTGTTCGGGGGCCCGCTGGGCAACTTCGACACCGAAGCGGCCGACCACGCCCGGATGCGCGCCCTGTTGCAGCCACACTTCTCCCCCGGGCATCTGCGAACGCTGATACCCAAGGTGGAGGGGCTGACCGCGGGGCTGCTAGACGACCTGGACGAGGAAGGACCGCCCGCCGACCTGCACGCGAAATTGGCGCTGCCGTTACCGATTCTGGTGATCTGCGAGCTGCTCGGGGTGCCTTACTCCGATCGTGACCAGTTCCGTAGCTGGACAGCGGACGCTGCCAACGTGCGCGATCATGCCCGCTCTGAGCGCGGACTGGCCGAGCTCTACCGCTACGGCCTCGAATTGGTCAAGCACAAGCGCACGTATCCCGACGACGATGTGATATCGCGGCTGTGCGCAACCGACGGGGTCTCCGACGAGGAGGCCGCCGCCAGCTCCATGCACCTGTTGTTCGCCGGACATGAAACCACCGTGGTCCAGATCGGGTGGGACGCACTACTGTTGCTGACCAATCCAGGTACGTGGCAGACACTTTCGGACAACCCCGCCCTGATTCCCAACGCGGTCGAGGAGCTTTTGCGGGCATCGACCAGAGGCGGCGCGGGCATCGCCGGGATTCCGCGCTATGCGCGTACGGACTTCCAGATCGATGGTGTCGCGATCCGGGCCGGAGACCTGGTGCTGCTGGACATTGGGTCGGCCAATCACGATCCGGTGGTGTTCACCGACCCGGATTCCGTGGATATCGGCCGCAAACAAGCGGCTCACCTCACCTTCGGGTACGGGGCGCGCTATTGCATCGGCGCACCCTTGGCGCGCATCGAGCTGAAAACGGTATTTGCCCAACTGATTCCACGATTCCCATCCATGCAGCTGACAGTTGATCCCGCGACCCTGACCGTACGTCGTGATGTGCTGGCAGGCGGGCTCGGCGAACTGCCCGTGTCATGGTGAGACACCCTCATTGCGCCGGTCCTTCGATACCGGGTTTTTGCGCAGGTCAATCGGGCTGATCGTACGGCCGACGCAGGATGTGCAGCGCGTCGGGGACCGCCAAGATCTCGGCGGGCAGAGCGCAGGCGTACTCGCCGTCGGCGTAAGCATTGATGCCCGGTGAGTCCACGTCGACGCATGTTGCGTGCGCCGTTGTCACCTCGTCGAGACCAATATGGCTGCCTTTGTAGACGGTGGGGAACAGGCGGATCAGGCGGGTTCGCGACGCCGAGTGCACCATGGTGATGTCGAGCAGGCCGTCGGCAGGATCTGCGTTGGGGCAGATCAGCATTCCGCCGCCGTAACTGCGGGTGTTGCCGAACGCCGCAACGGTGAGGTCGGTGACGATCTCGTCGCGTCCGTCGAGCACCAGCCGGAACGGCAGTAGCCTCAGCTGCGACAGTTCGGCGAGCATCGCCAGGTTGTAGCGCATCCGGCCGCGCGGCCAACGCATCCGGTTGGCCCGATCGGTTACCAGCGAATCGAACCCTGCGGCTGCAACGGTGCCGAACCACTTAATCACACCTTTGCGGTCGCGGATCCGGCCCAGGTCAACGGTTTCGGTCCAACCGTCAGCGACAACGTCGGCGGCGGCAACCGGATCCTTTGTCGGCAGCCCGAATTCGCGGGCATGATCGTTACCGGTGCCGGCGGGAATGATTCCCAGCGGAATATCCGTGCAGGCCAGGGCTTGCAGCGCATCGGAGATCACTCCATCGCCGCCGGCGACCACCAGTGCGTCGGTGCCCTTTTCGACCGCAGCATGCAGCAGGCGACGTGCGTGCTCGGCATCGCTGCCGACGATTGCCACGACGTCGATGCCACGCTGCTGCAGCCGCTCGACCGCCTTCTCGGCGGCGTGCGGTGCGTTTCCGTGTCCCGATGCCGGATTGGTCAGCACGGTCACGCGGCCGATATCGCGGCGGGTCATATGGCGCCGCTCCTCGCCCCCGCAAGCGGGAGGTGCCGCCACATCGCTTTATTGCTCTGCATCGTCGCGCCGCGTGGTCACGGAATCAGCTTGCCGGGATTGAGAATTCCCGCGGGAT
Source organism: Mycobacterium sp. (assembly GCA_019236925.1). Taxonomy (GTDB): domain Bacteria; phylum Actinomycetota; class Actinomycetes; order Mycobacteriales; family Mycobacteriaceae; genus Mycobacterium. The sequence continues at coordinate 10,242 of JAFAID010000171.1, forward strand.
CCAGTGTCGATTTGACCGCCCGCAACACCTGTACACCCAACTCGCCCACCTCGTCGCGCATCCAGGGCCGGTGATCGGCGCCGACCGCGTGATGATGGGTGATCGTCCCGCCGGTGGCCACGATCGCATCGCAGGCAGCGGTCTTTGCGGTGCGCCATTGTTCAATCGGGTTCCCGCGTTGTCCGGCGACGATGGTGAAGTACAGCGAAGCGCCGGTGGCATACACATGCGAAATGTGGCACAACACCAGTGCCGGCGTACCGGACTCGGCCAGCGCGGCGGTGAGCGCGTCGGTGACTGCGGCCTTCAGCGCGGGGATATTCGACCAATCGGTGGCCGTCTCGAGCGTCTCGCAGAGCGCGCCGGCGGCCAGCAGCGAGTCACGTAGGTACGGCGCGCCGAACCGGCCATGCTCCCAGGCACGCGCCGGGGGTTCGCCCAGCGACGTGCCGCCCTGGGCCGCCATCAGCTGCCGGGTTTCGGCGTGCCGGCTTTCGGCATGCGCCGCCGTGCCCTCGAACACGGTGATCGCCAAGCAGCCGCCGGTGATCTGGGTTTCGCCGATCGCCTCGGTGGTGGCCAGGTTGACGCCGGTCTCGGCTTCGTCGGAGAGTCGGATCACGGTCGGTCCGGCGCCGGTTTGGGTGACGGCGCGCAATGCGGCTGTCCCGGTGGCGAAGTCGGGGAACGACCACGCCTCGTAGCGCGTGACATCGGGCTTCGGATGCACCCGAACTCGCACCCGGGTGATGATGCCGAAGACGCCCTCCGACCCGATCAGCAGTTGCCGCAGGTCCGGACCGGCCGCAGACTGCGGGGCGCGGCCCAGATCCAGCACGCCTGCCGGCGTAATGACATGCAGTCCGCGAACCATGTCGTCGAACCGGCCGTATCCCGCCGAATCCTGGCCCGACGATCGGGTCGCCGCAAAACCGCCCAGGCTGGCGAATTCAAAGCTCTGCGGAAAGTGTCCGAGCGAAAACCCGTGCTCAGCGAGCAGTTGCTCGGCCTGCGGGCCGGTGACGCCAGCGCCGAATTCGGCCTCGCCGGATACCGCGTCGAAACCGAGCAGTTGGTCGAAGCGCCGCAAATCCAGCGACACCACAGCGCTGAATTCGCCGCGGATGGGATCGAGTCCGCCGACCACGCTGGTGCCGCCACCGAATGGGACGACGGCGATGCCATGACCCGAGCAGTACCGCAGAATCGCGGCGACTTGGTCCTCACTGCCCTCGTGCTCTGGGCCGCCTGGCAGCAACACCGCGTCGGGCGCCTCTTGCACGCCGGAGTCGTTGCGCCGCAACAGATCCAGGGTGGATTTGCCGCCGGCGTGCAGCAGTCGGTCCCCGTCGCCGACCCGGCAATAGTCCGGCCCGACAATGGCGGCCAGCGCTTCGCGGTGGTCGTTCGCCAACTGCGACGGGCGCAGCTTGACCTGATCCGCGTCCAGTTCGACCGCCGGTAAGTCCGTCACCCCCAGAGCCTGCTTCAAAAGTGAGCGGATTCCCTCCGAGAGGGGTTTGGCTTCCTGCGGGTCACCCCACGCGTTCCACTTCATCGGTGGCAGCAGTTGCTCGGGCATGCGTTACAGTATTACACATGCTGTCAATCAGTAACGCTCGGGTGGAGATCGGGGACCGGATCCTGGCGGCCGCTGCGAGCTGTGTGATCGATTTCGGCGTCGAGCGCGTGACGCTGGCTGAGATTGCCCGACGGGCGGGCGTGAGCCGCCCGACCGTCTA
>JAFAID010000267.1 GCA_019236925.1 Mycobacterium sp.
TCGTTCGTCCTCGCTGCGCTGCGGGCGCTCCACCTTGACCCCGACTGCGGTCCACCGCGCCAAACATGGGCCAGAACAAGGCCAAACAACATAGAAATGGCCAATGGATCCCAACCTTTACGGGGGTCCTCAACACAGATAAGGAATGCAAATGAACAACAACAAGGCGCGATGCCCGGTCACTGACTGTGACGATGTGCACGCGAATAATGGTGCCGCTCAACAGAAAATTGAACTCCTTTTCTCCCGTTACAGTGCACTAGCCATACACCCTGACCCGTCCCCGCCTGCAAGATTCCCGTCATGGGACGACCACGCCGTTCCGCCAAAACCGAAATGAGGTGCTCAATGCCGTCGACGCCAAATAGCTCCCACACCGCGATACACGCCAGTCCAAGTATCAAGATCACGATTGCGGCGGTATGGATGGCAACCGCCGCGGCAATGATCGGTTTGGCAGCACCCGCGCACGCCGACGCCCCTGGAGCACCTGTCGGTGATGACGGTGAACGCGCCGTTCCAATGTGTCTGGGAACTGCCGTCCTTATCGGCAGCAGTTCGGGTCGAGCACCGCACAGAGCGCCACAAGGGATTCCCGGCTGGCGCGGTGGTAGACACTCATGCCACGCCGCTCGGATTCCACGATGCCGGCCCGTCGAAGCTGAGTGAGGTGGTGGCTCACCGTGGGTTCGCTGATCCCCACGGCGTTGGCGAGGTCGCGGCTGCATTCCTCGCTGGCGGGGGAGCTAAATAGGAGCGAGACCAACTTGACCCTGACCGGATCAGCTAACGCCTTGAGACGCAGCGCAATCTCCAGGGAAGCGTCGTCATCAAGCGGCCCCGCAGCGACGGGCGCGCAACACACCGGCGCAGAAATATCGACCATCGGCAGCGTCTTCGGCATACCACAATCCTGCCACAGGGTGTTGACATATATCAAAGTGGTGGCATGATCGGTGCCATCCGTGTTCGACATATATCTAACAGGTACGGAGGCTGTAATGTCCCGCGTCCAATTGGCCCTCAACGTCGATAACCTCGACGAAGCGGTCATGTTCTACTCCAAGCTATTCAATGCCGAACCGGTCAAGGTCAAACCCGGCTACGCCAACTTCGCCATCACTGAACCCCCTTTGAAACTGGTGCTGCTCGAAAACCCCGGTCACGGCGGCACCATTAACCACCTCGGGGTGGAGGTCGACTCCAGCGACCGCGTGTATGACGAAATCGCTCGGCTCGCCGGGGACGGTCTGGTCACCGAGGAGCAGATGGGCAATAACTGTTGTTACGCCACCCAGGACAAGGTGTGGGTTACCGCGCCCGATGGCGAGCGGTGGGAGGTCTATACGGTCCTGGCCGACATCGAGACGTTCGGCACCAGCCCCGAGCAGCCCGCCGCCGACGAAACGTGCTCGTGCGCAACGGGCGACGCCCTCGCTGAGGCACCGGCCAATAAGTCGGCGACCGCTACGTCTTGCTGCTGACGCCGTAGAGGCGGTGATGCCATGCGAGTGCTGGCCTACGTAGCGGCGGCGCTCATCGGCGTATGGGGAATAGCCCACGCCGTACCGACCAAACGGGTCGTGGCCGGGTTTGCGCCGATCACGACGGACAATCGCCGTGTTCTCACCCAGGAGTGGCTGGCCGAGTCCGTCACCATGTGGGCGATGGCAGCCCTAGTGGTAGCGGTCACCGTGACGGCAGGGGATAGGCGGGTTACCGCCATCGTCTACCTGGTCGTGGCCGGATTGCTGCTGGCGCTGGCGGCGCTTACCGCGCTGACAGGCGCTCGCACCCCGGTGGTGTGGTTCAAGGTCTGTCCGGTACTGCTCGCCACGTCGGCGGCTCTGCTGCTGGTGGTCAGCATTCGGTGACCCGACGCGGACCCGTCGTGGCTGCAAGCTCACTACCGCGTCGGCTATTAGCCGAGTTCTGCGGCACTGCCCTGCTCGTCACCGTGGTGGTCGGATCGGGCATTGCCGCCGCGCAACTATCACCAAGCGATGTCGGCTTGCAGCTATTGGAAAACTCCACCGCGACCGCGTTCGGCCTGGCGGTCCTAATCCACTTGTTTGGGCCGGCCTCCGGCGCACACTTCAATCCGGTGGTGTCGCTTGCGGATTGGATGTTGGGTCGGCGGGCCGCTTCCGGCATCGGCGGCACAGCCCTTTTGGCGTACTGCGTCGCGCAGGTGGTCGGTGGTGTCGCTGGCGCGATGCTCGCCAACCTGATGTTTGACCGGCGCGTGATCGAAATCGCCTCCAAGCACCGCACGACCACAGGCCATCTCATCGGTGAAGTGGTGGCCACAGCGGGGCTGATCGCCTTGATCTTCGCCTTAGCTCGCACCAAGCGAACGGGGCTGTCAGCGGCTGCGGTCGGCGCTTACATCGGTGCCGCCTACTGGTTCACCAGTTCGACGTCCTTCGCGAACCCCGCCATAACGATTGGCCGAATGTTCTCCGACACCTTCGCCGGCATCGCACCCACCTCAGTACCGCCCTTCATCGCCGCTCAAATCGTCGGTGGCATCGCCGGATTGGCCCTCGCAGTAACCCTCTACCCCGTCGTTGCACAAACCGCCGACGAGGCCGTCATACCGCACAACATCGCTCACGCCCACCCTGAACCTACGGAGTGAACCATGACCAAACCGACCGTGCTGTTCCTCTGCACCCATAACGCTGGCCGGTCCCAAATGGCGATGGGATTTTTCGAACGTCTCGCCGGGGACCAGGCGGTGGCGTACTCGGGGGGCTCTGAACCCGCTGACGAAATCAACCCCGCAGCAGTCGCGGTAATGGCAGAGAAAGGCATCAACATCGCTGCCGAACATCCGAAACGCTGGACTGACGACATGGTGAAAGCAGCCGATGTCGTGGTCACGATGGGTTGCGGAGATACATGTCCTGTGCTTCCTGGCCGCCGGTATGAGGAGTGGGTGCTACCCGACCCCGCCGGCGAACCTCTAGATGAAGTCCGACCCATCCGAGACGAGATCGAGCAGCGCGTTCGCACTCTTCTGGAACAACTGGACGTGAAGCCGAAGGGTGGCTGACCGCGGGTGCGACGCGGCTAGCTGGTCCGAGATCTGAGAATCTCGACACCCCGCAGGCCCAAAGTGTGACCAAGCGCGAAGAAAATATCGCCTCAGCCAGCCCGGTGAATGTCAAGCTCACATCCATGGAGGCTCAGCCCAATGACTCCTTCCACGCCCCCTCGCCGCGATCGGATCTCATCTGCACGAACCCATGTCGTCGCCTATTGGACGACAACTGGCGTGCTCGCCGCTGAGTGTTTTGTGGGTGGGGTGATGGGCGCCTTGCGACTGCAGCCGTTTAAGAGCGTCGTGACACATCTGGGGTATCCGCCGTACTTCATGACCATTCTCGGCGCCTGCTACGTGACGGCCGGCCTGGTCCTTTTGGCGCCACGCCTTCCCCTGATCAAGGAGTGGGCATATGCGGGCCTGATTTTCATCTACACCGGAGCGATGGCTTCCCATATTTGGGTCGGCGATGACGCCAAAATGCTAGTGGGTCCCCTGATGCTCGTGGCGCTTACCGTTGCCTCCTGGGCGCTACGCCCGCAGTCGCGGCGTGAGTTAAGACCGATTGCCTTCATGAGGGGACGCAAGTCCGACCCGAGGGACTCTCGCTCATGAATGGAGACCCGATGGCAGCGGGAGATCCAGGCGCAAAGTCCCGACGGCACCCGCGCGCGACCCGAGCGGTAGCTCGACATCGCCGTTTCCGCTGATGTTCGGGGTATGTCGTGGCTCGATGCTGGCTAGCATTAGCGAGATCGATCCACGCGCGGACACGGCGCTGGTGGCTGGAGCGATTTTGGCGTGAGCGGGCTTTTGCCGACGGGAACGGTGACGCTGGTTTTGGCCGACGTCGCGGGCTCCACGCGGCTGTGGGAGACCCAGCCCGACGAGATGACCGCTGCGATCGCGCGCCTCAACCAAGTCGTGTCCGATCTCATCGCCGCCCATGACGGGGTGCGTCCGGTTGAACAGGGCGAGGGCGACAGCTTCGTGGCCGCGTTCGCCCGCGCCGCCGACGCGGTGACCTGTGCGCTGGAGCTGCAGCGGGCGCCGCTGGCCCCGATTCACTTGAGGATCGGTGTGCATACCGGCGATGTGCAGCTGCGCGACGAGGGCAACTACGCCGGCCCGACCATCAACCGCACCGCACGGCTGCGCGATCTCGCCCACGGCGGGCAGACGGTGCTGTCGGGCGCGACCGAGGACATGGAGCTATGCCTGTCCGGCTTGTTGCGGGCCGATTTCCCGGCTGTCACCCGGTGTTGAGCAGCAGCATGAGCCCGTAGTCCATGTGGATCTGCTGGTGGCAGTGCAGCAGCGACAGACCGGGTTGGTCTGCGACGAAGTCGACCTCCATGCTCTGGTAGCCGCCAAGCATCGCAACGTCTTTGCGCACCCCTGCGGTCGGTGTGCCCGCGACGCGGGTGATCTCGAAGGTATGGCGATGCACGTGCATTGGGTGCAGGTCGTCGGTGGCATTGCGGAAGCGCAGCCGATAACGCTTGTCGCGGTTCAGAGCGAGTACAGGTTGGTTGGTGTCCATGGAATACGGCGTGCCGTTGATCGTCCAGATATTGAAGCCGTTGTCGGCGGCGTTGCGCTTTTCGATCAGCATCTCGATGGTGTGATCGGGTTGAGCGGCAATGAGTTTGGGTGATGCGAACTGCCGGTAATCCCATGTGAACGGCGGGGGCGCTGTCCATTGCGGGTCACCGCCGCGTCCGCTGTATTCCACGACGACGCCCATTCCGTGGCCGCGGTCATCGTCAGACAGGTCGCCCAGCACCCACTGTCCCGGATTGGTCATGGTGACAAGTGCTGAAATGCGTTCCGCGGCACCAAGCCACAGCACCGGAACGGCCACGGGGTTCGGCACCGGGTTGCCGTCCAGTGCGATGACGGTAAAGGTGTGGCCGGGCAGCGCCAGACTGCGAGATTCGGTGGCGCTGCCGTTGAGGACATGTAGCAGTATCCGCTGACCAGTGTGGACCCGGATGGGCTCGCCGTGGCCCAGCATGCGCCCGTTGATGGCGAAGGCCCCGTAGCTGACCTCGTAGCCGTGGGCGTCGCCGCGATCGAGCGAGGCCTCCATCGCCGAGTTGCCTCTCGCCTTGAGGTCGGGGTCTTGTTCGCCCGCCGGGAAATCGCTGGCCATGTCTCCACCTCGGCTGAATGTTGGCTCGAATTCCTTGAGCGTCAGAAAGATTTCCTGGTCGTAAGCGCCGAGGTTTTGTTTGGGTTCGATGTAGACGGGGCCGACGAGGCCGCTGTATTGGCCGCGGGACAAGTTGGCTCCCGCGACGAGGTGGGTGTGGTAGAAGCGGAAGCCGGCGGGGCCGGGCACGAACGTGATGCGTCGCATGCCGTGTGCGGGGATGTACGGCGTGCCCTCTTCGGCGGAGCCGTCGACATCGGTGCCCAGGTACTGGCCGTGCCAGTGCAACTGCTCGGGAGTGTCGGTGTCGTTGTAGATATCCACCCAGGTGCGCTTGCCCTCTGTTAGGCGCACCAGCGGGCCGGGGAATTGGCCGTTGTAGACGGTGGTCGAAACGATTTGGTCCGGGGCTAATTCGACGGTGCCGGTGCCGATCCGCAGCGTGTAATCAGGCTTGCCGTTAGGTGGGGACGGCGGCGAGGGTCGGGAGCACCCGTTACCAGCAGCTGCCACGCCAGCGCCGCCGAGTAAGGCCAGGCCGCTGTATTTGAGGAAGTCGCGTCGATGGACCGGCACGGGTTCGCCTCCTCAACGGCTGGTCGGTTGGAACAGTTCGACTGGGTTGCCTGCCGGGTCTAGCAACAGGATTTGTTGCCCACCAGGACCTTTGACGATGTCATTGCGAAAAGTGAGCCCGGCGGCGCGGAGACGGGCGACCTCTGCAGTGATGTCGTCGACGATCAGATGGATGCGGTTCCAGCCGCCCGGCACCGGGGTGGCGCCCGTCTGGCATCGGACGTGCACCGGAGCTGGTGGGTCCGGACAGCAATAACCGCAACGCTCCGCGAGTGACTTCGGCGAAGGCTGGCGCGGCGTTGAGGCCCAAAGTGAATCCGAGGTGAGGGTGTAGAAATCGATCGCACGGTCGACATCGTCGACGAGGTATCGCACGCTGGCCATTTCGGTAGATGTGGTTGCCATCGATTCATTCCTTCTCGGCGTGGATTTGGTGCGCCAGAGCGGGCAGCAGGTATTGGATGCGGGTGTCGATTTCGTTCGCCACATCGCGGAATTGTCTGTAACGCGTCCGGTAGCTGTCGCCGGAAGCGGCCGGATCGGGAAGGCTCCAATGCATCGTCGGCGCCGGTCCATTCTCGCGGACATACTCATACACCTTGTCGCACAAGGTAATGACGTAATCGAAGGGCCGCCTAGACACAGCGGTCAACGGGTGCGGATGTCCTTTGCTCAGGTCGATGCCGTAGTTCTCACGCATAACCCGCACCGCATACTGGTGGAATTGCCCCTTGGGGTGACTGCCCGCACTTGCCACCCTGATCCGGCCGCGGCTGCGACGCCGCAGCAATGCCTCGGCCATCGGCGAGCGTGCGCTGTTGCCGGTGCAGAGAAATAACACAGAAGTGCCCGTCACTGGTCGCGCAACGCCCGTGGGTGTCAGTGCAGGGTGGAGCGCCGTTGCGGCATCAGCGAATGCAGCCGCGCACCGTGCAAGATCGAGGTGGTAGTAGGTGTCGCGGCCGTCCAAGCTGCTGCGCCGAGCATCGACCAACCCAGCCGTGCGCAGCAGTCGCAGGTGATATGAGACAAGGTTTTGTGGTACGTCCATAGCAACGACCAGTTCGCGGACTCGGCGGTCGCTGGAGGCCAGCTCAGTCAGCAGCGCCCAACGCAGCGGATGCGACGCCATCTGCAGCATCGCTGGAACCGGCACGCCATCGCTCATCGTGGCAACGATACATCAAATTAGCTTGATCTAATGCAGCATGACCGCTCCCACACGACTTCCGCCGCTGGTCCATACACATCAAAACGGATTGATGTAATGTCACCCGGTGTGCATGACCGCTGGTGCTCGATCCATCGACCAACTCAGATGCATGCCTTAGCTCCTGCCCTGAACCGATGAGCCATCCCGACGCCGACGCCGAGGCGACGCCACGGGTAAGTCTTGCCACCGTCGTGCGGGAATGGGGCCGGATCGGCTGCATTGGGTTCGGTGGACCGCCGACGCACATCAAGTTGTTGCGCGATCTCTGCGTCGAACGCAAACAATGGTTACAGTCAGTCGAGTTCGAAGATGCCATCGCGGCTTGCAACCTGCTGCCCGGCCCCGCCTCAACGCAACTGGCCATTTTCTGTGCTTGGCGGCTGCGCGGACGCCTCGGCGCGCTGCTCGGCGGAGCCGCGTTCATCATCCCTGGCTTGATCCTCATCATCGCGCTGGCCGCACTATTTCTCGCAGCTTCACCTCCCCGGCAAGTCCTAGCCGCAGGCGCCGGCGCCGGAGCAGCGGTGGCCGCAGTCGCGGTACATGCCGCCGCTGCCCTTCTGCCCGCAAGCTGGCGTCGTGCTCGCAGCGCCGGGCGTGCCAGTTGGCAACGGTGGATTTGCTATCTCGTCGTTGGCGGTCTCGCAGCGGCGACCATCGGCCCCTGGCTGGTACTGGTGCTGCTGGCATGCGGTGGGATTGAAATAGCCGCCCGTCAGCGCCGCGAACCTTCCGGCCCAAGCGCGAAGAAGACCAGTTTTAGCATTCCCTCGTCGACTACCGGCCCGCGAAATACCACTCCGCGCGAGGTTAGGGTCGCGACCACCTGTTCTATGGGTGCATCAACGGCCAAGCCCACGGTGACCGAACCGGGCGTGCCTGGGCTTGGGCTGTCCGGGCCGGCTGGGTGTAGACCCAGCTGAAGCCCGTTGCCGGCATCAATGGTTGCCCAATGGTCGCCCGCTCGAAACCCGACGCGAAGGCCGAGAACCTCGGTGTAGAAGGCCACCGAATGATCCATGTCACTGACATAGATTGTCGCGTTGCCGCCGCTGATCACGCGCGGAATTCTGTCACAACACCTGCGCGGGTGGGCCACCGAGTCCGGCGGCCAGCGCCTCGGGTATCGGCAGGTCGCCGTTGTTGAACTCGATGGTCCGACCGATGGTCGAGTCATTGTTGAGCGCTGCAGCCACCACCAGTGCGACGTCTTCGCGGGAGACCTCTCCTTTTTGGGCGCCGGCGGCACCTGTGGCGATCCGGCCGGTCGCCGGTTCCAGGGTGAGGCGGCCGGGCCCGAGCACGGTCCAGTCGAGGTCACTTGCGCGGAGGTAGGCGTCGGCGGCCGCCTTAGCCTCCGCATACGGGAAGAACGGATTGTCTTGGGCTACACCGTGGTCCGGTCCCGCGCCGAAGTAGGACACCATGACGAAACGTCGCGTTCCGGCCTGCCCGGTCGCATCGATCACCCGGATCGCCGCGTCGCGGTCGACGGCATAGGTGCGGGCCGGGTTGCCGCCACCGGCTCCGGCGGAGAACACCACGGCGTCATGCCCGGCGACCAGCCCGGCCAGCGCGTCGGTGTCCAGTGTCTCGATATCCGCGACGACCGGACGGGCACCCGTCGCGGCGACGTCCTGGGCGTGGTCGGGATTACGGAAGACCGACGTGACCTGGTCACCGCGTTCGGTCAAGATGCGGGCCAGGTGCAAAGCGACCTTGCCGTGGCCGCCGATGATGACAATGCGGGACATGAATCTCGACGCTACCCGCAGGGGGTGAAGCGTCGCGGCAGCACATCTCGGCCGCTCAGTCGCGCGGCCGTCGCCTTCGAGGTCAGCGCCACTAGTGCGCCTTGCGGCCCGGAAGGCGCACGACTTGCACGAAGAATTCGTCGATCTGCCGCACTGCGCGCATGAATTGATGGAGGTCGACTGGTTTGGTGACGTAGGCGTTCGCGTGCAGCTGATAGCTGCGCAAAATGTCCTCATCCGCCGCGGAAGTGGTAAGCACGACGATCGGGATGTGACAGAGGTCCGGGTCTGACTTGAACCTTTCGAGTAGTTGGCGGCCGTCGTACTTCGGCAGATTCAAATCGAGCAGGATCAGATCGGGTTGCGGCGCATCCTGGTATTTGCCACGTCGGTACATGTAGTCCAGGCCCTCCTGGCCGTCACGAGCGACGTTTAGTGTGTTGCGGAACTTGTTGTGCTCGAACACCTCTCGGATGATGAGCTCGTCTCCTGGATCATCCTCGATGAGGAGAATATCGATAGCTTTGGCAGCCGGTGTCAATTACTGCGTTCCTTCCAGGATGTCCGCGGGTGTTTGCTCGATGACTCCCCGCATGGTAAAGCGGAACCTCGTTCCCTGGGTATAGGACGTGTCGATCCAGATGGCGCCGCCGTGTTGCTCGACGATTTTTTTGCAGAGCGCCAGACCGATACCGGTTCCGGTGTAGGCATCTCGTCCGTGCAGCCGCTGAAAGATCACGAAGACCTTGTCGGCGAACTCCTCGGCGATGCCGATGCCGTTGTCCGACACACTGAACAGCCACTCGTCGTCGCGGTAACTGTTATGGCGTTGGCAGTCGATGATGATTCGCGGTGCGCAATCCTCCCGCCGGAACTTCACTGCGTTGGCGATGAGGTTCTGCCACAGCATAGTCAGCAGGGTGGGTTCTCCTCGCATCGACGGCAGGCGTCTTGAACGCAGGACCTCGGCGTTCGATTCTTCGATCGCGGCGGTCAGGTTCACCAAGGCGGAGTCAAGGGTGCTGTCAAGCTCAAGGATGGTGTACGTGGCGTTGAACTGGCCGAGCCGGGCGAAGGTGAGCAAGTCGTTGATGAGCAGTTGCATCCGCTTCGCCCCATCGACGGCAAATCGGAGGTATTCCACACCACGCGCGTCGAGCTTGTCACCGTAGCGTTCCTGCAGCAGTTGGCAGAACGACGCGACCTTTCGCAAGGGCTCTTGCAGGTCATGCGACGCGACATAAGCGAACTGCTCGAGTTCGGCGTTTGACCGACGTAATCCGGCCGCCTGCTCGTCGAGGACCTCGGCCTGCTCGGCCAATCGTTTTCGCCCCGACTCCGAGGCGGCAAGTTCGTCCGCGATGCGCTGCCGCATGTTGTCGACGTCGACCGCCATGCCGCGAATGTCTTTCGGGCCCCGCGGTGGGATGCTTTCGCCAAAATGGCCTTCGGTGATCCGCCGGCATGCGTTGGCAAGCAACGCAAGTGGACGGGTAACAGCACGTCGCATCAGCACCGCAAGCAGTAACGCCGTGGTGAAGAACACCACAAGCATTGCGGCCAGCACGGTGTTACGCAAGCCACGTACCCGATCCAGTTCCCGGATGTGATCCTGCCGCGCCACGGCCAGATCCTGGTTCTGGGCATCGAAAAGAAAACGAAGGCGGTCGAATTCGGCTTTTCCAGTTTCGGCTACACTGCTGTTCACGACACTCGGAGCGCCCGGTGTCACGCTCGCGATGAGCGGCTCAGCATAGGTTGTCCGCCAGGCAGCGGATGCCCGTTCGATCGCGTCGAGGTCGGCGATCAGATCGGGGCGGTCGCCGACTAGGTGTCGGATATCTTGCATCGCAGCGGATTCGGCGCGTTGTCCATCGTAGTAAGGCACGAGAAACTGGCTATTGGCAGCAATAACGTAACCGCGGATCGCCGTCTCTTGATCGCGAAGCGCACCCTGCAATTGGTATGCCGCCACCCGCGCGGGCTGAATGTCATCGCTCAACTCACGGGATAGCTCATCGGTGCGGCTGAGCAACACCGCACCGGCCACCGCGCCCGCCAGCACCATCAAACCCATGATTGACAGCACGAGGTTCTGCCAGCCTTGGACGGTGAGCCCTGGTGTAGGCGAGCCGCTGGACGTGATGGTTGCTGTGTCGGCGGTCGAGGCGGTGCTCATCGTGGTGTGCGCTCGATGCGCACCACCGCGATGTCGTCGGTGAGGCCGCCATGGGTCTGCGCGCGTTCGGCCGCGGCGTTGATCAGAGCTTCAACGAAGGCGGGGCCTGGCAGGGTCGACAGCGAACGGGCCAACTCTAGAAGACCGCCCTCGCCCAGCCGCTCGTCGCCGCGTCCCGAATGCCCTTCGAAAAGTCCATCGGTCAGAAGCAACAACCCATGAGCATCGGGCAGCTGCAGCTCATGCTGCGGCCAGTCCCTGGCATGAAGGCCCAACGGCAAGCCGCCCGGCGGCTCGATCCACTCCACAGTGCCGGCGCCGTGCAACAACATCCCCGGATGACCGGCACGCATCACGATGACGCGGCGGTCGTCGGGGTAAACCGCCAGGCTCAGCACCGTCGCGAAGGTCCGGCCTCCGCCGCGTTCGGCGTGCAACATCTGCTCGAGCTGGGCCATCCGGTCGACACCATGGATACCGGCCAACGTGAGCGCGCGCCACCCGATCCGCAGCGCCACACCCAGGGCTGCTTCGTCCGGTCCGTGCCCGGCGACGTCGCCGATCAAGACATGAACAACCCGATCCCGCGTCTGGACCACGTCATAAAAGTCACCACTCAGCAGGGCGTTCTCACGACCGGGCCGGTACTGGGCCACAATCGCGACACCGGGCTTATCAAGCAGCATCGGGGCGGGCAGCAATCCGCGTTCCAGCCGCGCATTCTCCCTGGCACGCAGTTCACTGGCATGCAGGTCGAGGGTAGCGAGTTCGGCCCGCTTGCGCTCGATCGCGTAGAACAGCGC
>JAFAID010000360.1 GCA_019236925.1 Mycobacterium sp.
CGTCCGCCCAATCGGAGGTGAATCCGATGGCCGGTGGCCGGCAACCCGCGAGGTTTATTCGGGTTCTACCAGCACCGTACCACATCGGAGACGACGCTACTACTCCTCGTCGTAGACCTCGTCGCCGCGGCGAAGAAGCGGGATCAACGTCGCGATAACCGCGATCGCGATTGCGCCCAGCATGACCGCCGCGGTGTCGCGTGGGTTGAAGAAGATGGTGCTCGCGGTGCCGAAAGCGACGATGCCTCCCCACAAATAAATGATCAGCACTACCCGGCGATGTGAGTGACCGATCTGCAGCAGGCGATGATGCAGGTGCATTTTGTCGGGGCTGAACGCGCTTTGACCCGCGCGGGTACGGCGCACGATCGCCAGCAGCAGATCGAGCATGGGCAGCCACATGACCGCCACGACCAACAAGAATGGCGACAGCAGAGCAAACACGTCGCGGGCGCCGTAGGCGTTCTGCGAAATCGGTCCCGCGGCCGTCGTCGACGCGGCGGCGAGCATCAGGCCGATCAGCATGGAACCGGAATCCCCCATGAAGATCTTGGCCGGGTGGAAGTTGTGCGGCAAAAAGCCCAGGCACGCTCCGGCCAGCACCACCGAAATGACCGCTGGCGGATAGAACAGCACGTCGCCCCCGTGGTCGCGCAGCAGGCCGATCGAGAAGATGCAAATGGCCGAGGCGGTAATGAGACCCAGGCCGGCGGCCAGCCCGTCGAGACCGTCGACGAAGTTCATCGCGTTGACGATCGACACGGTCAGCGCCAGCGTGAGCAGGATCGAGGAGGCTTGGTCCAATACGATGGTGCCGACGCCGCCCAGGGGGATGTAGAGGACGCTCCAGGCGACGCCCATGGTGACCAGCACACTGGCCGCGGTGATCTGGCCGGCGAATTTCGTCAGCGCGTCCAGACCCCACCGATCATCGATCAGGCCGATGCCCATGATCACTGCGGCCGCCACCAAGACCGCCGGCATGCCCGAGGAGTAGACGAAACCGCGTGTGAGAGCGGGCAGCTGAGATGCGAGGAAGACCGCAGCGATGACGCCGAGGAACATCGCCAGGCCACCCATCCGTGGCGTCGGCGTTACGTGCACATCGCGTTCGCGTGGATAGGCCACCGCGCCCAGCCGGGTCGCCAGCAGGCGTACTGGTCCCGTCGCAAAGTAGGTAATGATCGCGGCCGTGAGCCCGACGAGCGCCAGTTCACGCAATGGCACACCGGCGCCACGGTCGGACAGGGCGAGCAGACCGCCGACGAACTCGTCGGTACCCCTAAACACCCCGAGACCGTACTGCACCACCCTGAGACCGCATTTAGTTGCCCACGTAGTTGCCCACGGCGATCAAGCGGTCAAACTCGCGGCGTCCAAACCGAGTACTGCGGCGATACCCTCGGCGCTGACCGGCCCGGATCGGACAATGCGGGGTTCGGGCCCGGTCAGGTCCAGGATGGTCGAGGCGGCCTGCTGTGCGGAAGGACCGGCGTCGAGATAGACGTCGACGAGGTCGCCGAGCTGCGTGCGGGCGTCGGCGGCGTCGACGGCCGGCGGAGAGCCGGAGACGTTGGCGCTGGACACCGCCATCGGCCCGACCTCGCGCAGCAATTCAATGGCTACCGGATGCAGCGGCATCCGCAGCATCACCGTGCCGCGGGCATCGCCGAGGTCCCACTGCAGCGACGGCGCCTGTCGGACCACCAGGCTCAACGCGCCCGGCCAGAATGCGCGGATCAGGTCACGCATTGCCTGCGACACGATCAAGGCAAGACCGTCGATGGTGTACCAAGAGCCGACCAAGACCGGCACGGGCATGTCGCGCCCGCGGCGCTTGGCCGACAGCAGTGCGGCCACCGCCGAGCTGTCGAAGGCGTCGGCACCGATGCCGTAAACCGTGTCCGTCGGCAGGACCACCAGCCGACCGTTTTTGACGGCCCCAGCTGCCGACTCGATTCCGCGGGAACGCTGTTCGGGATCGGCGCAGTCGAAGAGGTCACTCACGGGCGCCGCTCCCCCGTCTGCGGGCCGTGACGAACCTCGGCCTTCCGGTCAGATCTGTTCGGGCAACGACATCGTCGAAAAGTCCCGTGCCACTAATTAGTTCGGAGGTCATCAACGACGTGGTGTCGTCGTGCTCGACAGCGAAGCTGCCGCTCGGACGCAACCAGCGCCCGGCGAGCCGGACGACGGCCTTGATCACGGTCATCCCGTCCGCGCCCCCGAACACCGCATGCAGCGGATCATGTTGAGAGACTTCAGGTTCGACCTCAGCGGCATCCGGCACGTAGGGCGGGTTCGCCACCACGAGGTCGACCTGCTCGTCGAGCTCGGCAAGCAGGTCAGGGTCGGCGGCGTCAGCGTGCACTATCTCGACATTCCCGCCTGCCGAGTTCCTGCGGGCATACTCAAGTGCCGCCTCGGAGTCGTCTATGCCGATCACGCGCGCTGCCGGCCAGTGCTGCGACACTGCGAGCGCCAGCGCACCCGAGCCGGTGCAGACGTCGACGATCAGCGGAGCCCCCGGAAGGCGCTGCGCGGTCGCCCATTCCAACATGGCCTCAGTTTCCGGGCGCGGAATGAAAACGCCAGGTCCGACAAACAGCGTCAGCGGGCCGAATGCGGCGGCGCCGGTGATGTGCTGCAGCGGCACTCGGCGTGATCGCGCCGCGATCGCGGCGTGGTAGCGATCGAAGAAGGTGTCGTCGGGAGAATCAATCAGCGACAGCCGCCCGCGCTCGGTTCCCGCCAGCTGCGCGGCCAACTCCTCGGCGTCGTAGCGTGCGGAGTTGATTCCGGCGTCTGCGAGCAGCGTCGTGGCCGAGTCGATCGCGCAGCGCAGTCGAGTCGTCATGCCTGCTGCAGCCGCGATTGCCTGTCGGCGACGCTCAGAGCGTCGAATAATGCGTCCAAGTCGCCGTCGAGAAGCTGATCGAGATTGTGTGCCTTGTAACCGATGCGGTGGTCGGTGACCCGGTTCTCCGGGAAGTTGTAGGTGCGGATGCGTTCGCTGCGGTCCACGGTGCGGATCTGGCTGGCGCGATCGGCCGACGCGTCGGCCAGCGCCTGCTCCTCGGCCATTGCCTGCAAGCGAGCGGCAAGCACCTGCAAGGCCCGGGTCTTGTTCTGCAGCTGCGACCGTTCGTTCTGACAGGTGACGACGATCCCGGTGGGCAGGTGGGTGATCCGCACCGCCGAGTCGGTGGTGTTGACGCCCTGACCTCCCTTGCCGGACGAGCGGTAGACGTCAATGCGGAGGTCGGACTCGTCGATCTGCACCTCGCCGACTTCATCGGGTTCCGGATAGACCAGCACGCCGGCCGCCGAAGTATGCACGCGGCCTTGGGATTCGGTGACGGGCACCCGTTGAACCCGGTGTACTCCACCCTCGAACTTCATCCGC
>JAFAID010000051.1 GCA_019236925.1 Mycobacterium sp.
GCGGCCCGTCGATGTTCGACACCGCACGGTTGGCTCAGGCCGGCGGTGTACGCGGCACCGACGCGGACCCGCTCACCGAACTCGCGCAAAGCGCGGCCGCCGCCGGGCTACACACCGCCAGCCTCGACGAAGTACTCTGCATCACCGAAGTCTGACAAACGAAGCCAGGATGTTTCTGCGATATCGGCTTCCTCGTCGATGTGCTTGAGGGCCGCCGGGCGTGCAGTAATGGGTTGCGATGTAGCCACATTGGGCAAGTTCGAAGGGTGTCGGCGAGTTTGGTTGCATCACACTGCCCTTTGGCGGCAATTACAGTAAAGGGTATGCGCGCAGCCATCTACACCCGAGTGAGCCAAGATGCCACGGGACAGCGCGCCGATGCGACCCGCCAGTCGGAGGACTGCGAGGCACTCGCCGATCAGCTCGGATGGGAGGTCACCCACCGCTACGGCGACGACGACCTGTCCGCCTATTCCGGTCACACCCGTCCCGGCTTCGAGGCCATGCTGAAGGCGATGGCTGATAGCGAGTTCGGCGCGGTGATCTGCTGGCATCCCAACCGGCTCTTCAGCTCGATGCAGGACCTGCAGCGGTTGATCGCCATCGCCGATGGCCGAGTCCAGTTGCGTACCGTCAACGCCGCGGTGGCGGCCGATTTTGGCCTACCAGAAGAAAGCCGAGCGGTGACCGGCTGCCCGGTGGTGACGCCGCCGTGCGAGCCCGTCCTGAGCGGCGCCGACGCTGTAGAAGCAGCGTTCCGCAGCGGTGACCTCGTCGCCGCGGTGGTCCAGGAGGAAGGCGTGGGGCGGCCATGGTTGACTGCGCCCGGCCGTGACGTTATCGCTGCTGCGTTGACGCCGCGCTGGTCGCGGTGGGCGGCAGAACAGTGCCGCCCGGCCGCGGCGGAGACGTTCGCGATGGTCGCCGCCGGTGGGCAGGTGGATGGCGCTCGCGTCGGCGAAGCGGTGACCCGGGCGATCCGACTGGCGTTGTTCGGCGTGGACGACCAGTACAAACTGTGGGCGGCGGTCCAGCAGCGCCAAACAGTCGGCGACGATGACCTGGTCGGTCGGCTGGCCGGAGCCGCGCCGCAGTGCACCGACGAAGAGATTTTCTTGTTGGCGTCCTCGGTGCACGGCAGCGGTGAGCGCGGCGGCATCGGCCAGATCGGCGACACTTTCGTGTGGGCGCTGCTGCATCTTGCGTCCGACACCGGGTTGGCGGATAAGCTGCGCGAAAACCCGGACCATATACCGGTTTTCGTTGAGGAGATCGTGCGGCTGCATTCCACGACCCAGTATCCAGCGCGGGTCGCGCTGCGGGACACCCGGATCGGCGACCTCGAATTGTCCGCCGGTGATACGTTCGCCGTAGCAGCCGGCGCGGCCAACCGGGCGGGCGACGGCGGCGACCAAGTGAACGAGCGGGTGTGCAGGCACTGGGGTTTCGGCGCCGGTGAGCATCGGTGCCGCGCCAACCATTTAGTCCGTGCTGTGCTGCGAATGCTGGTGGGGGAATGGCTGGCGAAGATCCACCAGTGCGCGATCCCGGACGGGTTTGTGCCGCAATACGTCCCGGGCCGGTCAGCGCTGGTGGAGCTGCCGTTGACGTGGCAGACGTAGAACCTTTTGTACACGCACCTTTCGTGTGCCCGATTTCAATCATCTTCGGAAAGCGGGAAGCGTGTCAGGCAATATGCCGTCAAGTCGAGTATCAACGCGTCTCGCTGAGCCTGACGTGGCAGCCCGCCGACACTGGCGCCTTGAATTGTCATGAACAGACGTACGACAGCGAGAGGATTCAGCTGGTTCGCGGCGTCGTCGAAGCTCGCCAGTATTTTCGGGACATCCTCGCCGTCTAGCGCGACCAACGCCATGATCTGCTGCACCCGCTCGGTTATCTCGGCTTCATCAGTCAACTCGCATATGGCGCTGCCGTGTGACTCGATCCGCCGGTACATGTCGAGCAAGCCCTGCCCGTAGAGCCTTTTGAGGTCATTGACGTAGCGCCGGAAATCTTCCGCGTCCCGCGGGTTCGGTTGTTTGATTTCTGCCAAGTGCTTCGGGATCAGTTCCTCTGGACGCTCACCGAGCGCCGTCAGGAACCCGTTGATGTGGGTCTCCAGGTCCGCGTCGTCCACCATCGTCGGTCCTGCTACCAACGCAGCTTCAGGCGGCGCAGGTGCGTGACGCTGGTCGGTTTGTGCACGACCGTCGGCGTAAAGCCTGGTTTGAGTTCGAAGTCCGGGATGCGGTTCAACCACTCGCTGACAAACGCGTCCATTTCAAGACGAGCCAGGTGCATGCCCAAGCATCGGTGCATGCCGGCGCCGAATGCCCAGTGGCGCTGCCGCTTGATCTCTCCGCCGCTGCCCCTCGATATCTCCTCGCCGCCGTTTGCTCTGCCCGCGGCTTCCAGAGCCAGCCACACCGAACTGCCCGCAGGGATTGTGACGCCACCGATTTCGACTTCTCTGGTGGTCACCCGCGGAATGGCCGGCCCTGGCGGCTCCAACCGGAAGATCTCCTCGGCGAACGCAGGGATCTGTGCTGGGTCCTCTCGCAGCTGGGCCCGCAGTTGCGGGTCGCGTGCGAGATGCAGAAGCGCGAAACTGATTGCCGAGGCGACCATTTCGATGCCTGCAACAGAGAACAACAACAGCAGGACGGACACGACTTCGACCTGGCTGAGCGGAAAGTCTTTGTCTCTCGCGAGTCGCTCCAGCATCGGCCAGAGAATGCCGGGCGGCCGGTCGGGATTTGCCAGCCCGGCATCGAAGCTGGTGTTCAGCCATCTGACGAGATCGAGTTGGGCTTTGCCGGTGGTGTCGCCAATTACCGCGGCCGAAGCCATCTCGGCCGCGCGGGTGTCGTCGGGCGTCAGCCCGACGACCAAGAAGAGCGCCTGGGAGGCGTAGGTGTCGGCGACGCTGACCGCGTCACACTGCCGTCTGGGCGCGACTTTGTCGATCAGCTTCGCGGCCCGGGCGCGCAACTCCGGAGCGAAGGGGGCCAACGCTTTGGGGCTGAAGAGCGGATGCAAGACCTTGCCGAAGCGAGCATGCTCCTCTCGCGTAGCGATAGAGAGCGGCACCTGGCGGAGCGGCGCGCCGAACAACTGAATCGCAAAGGTTTTCGGGGGCGACACAAAAGTCTGTGGGTCGAGCAACGCCGCACGCACGTCGTCCCGGCGGGTGAGATAGTAGCCGTGCAGCATCGGATCACCGTGGTCTATTTTCACCACCGGGCCCAGCTCGCGGAGGTGGCGCCAGAAGGCGACCCGGTCTGCTGCGAAGAACGGACTTTCCTTATGGTGCAGCGGAGGCGAAGTCACGCTGCCGTCTCCGGGCACGTCGGTGTCGGTCATCGCTGGCTTAGCTCCAATGTGGTCGCGGTGATGTCGGGGAGGTGGGGTAGTGCGACCAGGAACGCCAGGAGCGGGTTGGCTCCCCGTTGTCGCAGCCTCTCGGGGGAGTCGTGGGAAAGGATCAGCCTACCCAACTCGCCGCTCGACGGCGCAACGAGCGACCAGGGTTACAACCGCTGGCACACCTGCAGAAATTTGCCCGTCGAGCAATATTGCCTACTAGGCAAGTTTGATCTACCGTTGTTGGCATGAACCAAGAGCAGCCGCTCGGTCTTCGGGAACGTAAGAAGCTCGATACCCGCAAGGCGCTCAGCGACGCGGCAGCCCAGTTGGCCTTCGAGCACGGTTTCGACAACGTGACCAGGGAGGACATCGCGGCGGCGGCCGGAGTGTCGCTGCGCACCTTCAGCAACTACTTCGCCGGCAAGTACGACGCCTTGGCCTACCGGCAGATCGAACGGACCCGTCGTAGCCTCGCCGTGCTGCGCCAACGGCCCCCCGGCGAACCGCTGTGGACGGCGGTCAGCGCTGCACTCCTGGAACCGCTGGAGGCAGACGGAGCCGAAGACTTTCTGCCCAACGCTGCCCTGCAGGCGGAGCTGCGGAAGCTACTGCTGGCGTCGGAGATCCGGCTGGCGGTATCGAAAGAGGTATTCACGGAGTGGGTCGACGAGATCGCCCAGCGAACCGGGACCGACCCGGCTAAAGACATGTACCCGCGCTTGGTTGTCGGCGTGATCCGCGCGGTCGTCGAAGCCGCGATGGATGCGTACGTGCAAGCGGATCCACCTGCACACATCACCACTTTGCTTCGGCAGGGATTGGCTGATGTCGCTGCGGGGTTTCCCCTGGAGGTGTCGCAATGATGCACGAAAGCCGGGTCGACGCAGTCATATCCGGTGCCGGACCAAATGGGCTGATGGTGGAGTGTGAACTGGCGCTGGGTGGCGTGCACCCGATTGTGTTGGACGTGCTTCCCGAGCCCAGTGCTGAGCCGAAGGCCAATGGTCTTGTCGGCCAAGTGGTTCGGCTGCTCGACATGCGTGGGCTCTATCATGAGTTCATCGGCACGCCCGATCCTCCTGAGCCGATGCGCGGCTTCATCTTCAGCGGTATCCCCGTTTCCTTCGACGGGCTGGCGGACAATCCGATGTTCGCGTTGCTGATACCACAGCCACGCCTGGTGCGATTGTTGGCGAAACGCGCCGGGGATCTCGGCGTCGAAATCCGCTGGGGCCATGGGCTGACCGATTTTACTCAGCACGACGCCGGCGTTCGCCTGAATGTGGCAGGACCAGCCGGGGCATACCAGCTCACGACGAGGTACCTGGTCGGTGCCGACGGCGGGCACAGTCTGGTTCGCAAAAGCATCGGTATCGGGTTTCCCGGCAGCACCACCCCGATGGTCACGCGGATCGCGCAGGTGCACATATCCGACGAGCTGCGCACCGACGACGGCGGCATCCGCATTCCCGGGCTGGGGTCGCTTCCGTTCGGCCACAACAGATTAGAGGGCGGCGGCTTCGCCTACGGCGCGCTTGGATCTGGACATCCAGTCATTGCGACGATGGAGTTCGACAGCGACCCGGTGCCCGACGACACACCCATGACGTTGGCGGAACTAGGTGAGAGTCTGCGTCGCGTTCTCGGTGTCGACCTGCCGTTCGAACCCCCGCGGGGACCGGGTCCGCACGCGTTGCGGCGGATCAACGCCGTCAACACCAGGCTGGCCGATCGTTATCGCGAGGGCAATGTGCTGTTGGTCGGCGACGCGGCCCATGTGCATTCGGCGATGGGTGGACCCGGCCTCAACCTCGGGCTACAGGACGCGATCAACCTCGGGTGGAAACTCGCTGCTACTGTAAATGGTTGGGCACCAACGGGATTGCTTGACAACTATTACACCGAGCGGCATCCGGTGGGTCAGCGGGTGATGATGCAGTCGATGTCGCAGACCGCGCTGATGGCCCCGGGCCCGGAGGTGGCAGCGTTACGGATCCTGATGGGTGAGTTGCTGGCGGAGTCGGACGCCGCCGCGCATATCGCGGCTCTGCTTTCCGGGTCCGACGTCCGCTACGACGTCGGCGACAGTCATCCGCTCGCCGGAAGACTGGTTCCCGACTACACATTGGCCGGCGGACAACGCGTGGCCGAACTCATGCACGGGGCACGCCCGGTGCTGCTCGATTTCACCGGCGGCGCCTTTGCCGAATCGGCGGCGCCGTGGCGCGACCGGGTCGACGTGACGACCGCGGACCGTTCGAGCGCCACTGTGGCGGCGCTATTGGTCCGGCCCGACGGATACGTCGCCTGGGCCGCAGACGATTGCGGGCCAAACGATGTGGACCGGTTGCGTACGGCGCTGCAACGCTGGTTCGGCTCCGCCCGGCTGGAGGCTCGGACAACGGTGGCTGGTCCGCGGGCGCGGCGATGAAGCCCGAATGTGATGTGGACCTCTTCTTCTTCGTCGAACGGCTAAGAGACTCTTAATTACAAATCCTCCTGTCATAACAGGTTCTCGGTTAGCGAAAGTCACGAAACGCCTGGCGAAACCAACTGTTCCGTTTGCTGTTTGAGGCCGGAGCTCACACGCGGTGAATATTGCTTAAGGCGACCCTGAGTTGCCGAGGTGATGTGGGCAACAATCGTCAAACTGTGCTTCTTAGGCCCGAATTCGGCCGGTAGACTCTTCAGGAATCGGCGCCCCCACGCGCCAGATCCGAGGATTCCGGGTTTGCGTCGCGGAAGTATTTGACTGGCGGAAGCGTTGCACCGCTCGGATGTCAAACGTCCGGCCACCACGGATCAACGAGAAGAGGCTGGTGCCACAGTGAGCAGAGTGAGCCGTGCGAACGGACGGGCGCGGGCCCAGCGGGCACTCCCCGAGACCGGTAACCCTCCCGGCTTCACCGTGGAAGCCGAAATCGCCGTGCAGCAAGGCGCCGTCAGCGGCATCGCCGTCAGTCCGGACGGCACGCGGCTGATAGTGACCCACTACGGCGACGACAGTGTCTCGCTGATCGACACCGGTCACAGCGCGGTCGCACAAACGATCGTCGACATCGACGAGCCGTTCGCCGTTGCCGTGTCGGACACAACGGACGGCCGTGCGTACGTCAGCACGGTATCGCCGGCCTACGACTCGATTTTGGTTTTCGACATCGGTGCCAACCAGGTCGTCGGGGCGCACCCGGTGGCGCACAGCGTGACCGATCTGGCGGTCAGCCCGGACGGAAAGCGCGTTTACGCCAGCCGAACCGCGGTCAACGGCGCCGATGTCGCGGTCTTTGACACCACGACGGGCGACGAAGACGCCATCGGCGTCGCGGCGACCGCCGGCACCACTGCGGAGTGCGTGCGCGTCAGCCCGGACGGCCGTCGGCTGTATGTCGCAGCCAACGGACCATCCGCGGCAGAACTCGTCGTGATCGACACGCAGTCCCACCGCGTGGTCAACACCATCGAAATCGGTTCGCCGATACGGGATATCGCGCTCAGCGCGGACGGCGCCACCGCATATGTCGGCAGCTGCGGTCCCGACTTAGGCGCGGTGCTCGACATCGTGGACGTCCGAGCCACCCGACTCGACGCCGTTGCCAACACCTACAAGATCGGCGAGATCGCCGGTTGGCTGACCCAATTGGCGTTGAGTCGCGACGGCCGGCGGGCATATCTCGTCGGCGACCACAGCGTCACGTTGTTGTCTACCGCAACGCACGACGTTATCGGCAGCATCGTCACCGGCGCGCAGCCGTCATGCGTGACGGAGAGCCCGGATGGGCGCCGCCTGTACATCGCCGACTACGCCGGCGCGATCACCGTGCTGACGACCGCGCCGGCGGATGCGCCGACCCCCGACGAGGTGCCCACCGCCCCGCACCAGCGGGCCCTGTCCAACCTGCTGGGACTCGAGCCGACGACGGCCTAGCAGGCTCACCGGCCACATCGCCGCCACGGCGATTGTTCGGTCGTGCGATGATCGCCACCAGGACGGCCGTCAGGCGGGTCGCCCGGGAAAGCACGCAGCGGAAGCATAAGGCGGTCCATCGATGTACAGCACCATGCAGAGCTTTCCGCTGACGATCACCGCCATCCTGCGGCACGCTGCCAGCGTTCATGGGGCACGCAGGGTCATCACGGCGACCGGGAGCGGTTACCGCGACTGCACTTACGCGCAACTCGGTCAGCAGGCAGCTCAGCTGGCGAACGCCTTGCGGCGCGTCGGTATCAGCGGCGATCAGCGGGTCGGCACATTCATGTGGAACAACGCCGAACATCTGGCGGCGTATATGGCGGTGCCGTCGATGGGTGCCGTGCTGCACACGCTGAACATCCGGCTCTTTCCCGAGCAGATCGTGTACGTCGCCAACGAGGCCGAGGACCAGGTCGTGCTGGTCGATCTGTCGCTGGCCAAAGTGCTGGCGCCGATCCTTGCCGAGTTCGAGACCGTGCACACCGTGATCGCGGTCGGAGACGGCGACACCGCGGCACTGGATGGCTCGGGCAAGACGGTGCTGCGCTACGCCGACGTGATCGCCGACGAATCAACCGAGTTCGACTGGCCCGACATCGACGAGGACTCCGCGGCCGCGATGTGCTACACCAGCGGCACCACCGGCAATCCCAAAGGTGTCGTGTACAGCCATCGGTCGAGCTACGTGCACACCATGGCGGTGTGTACCGGCAACGGCCTTGGGATCAGCTCCAGCGATTGCGTGCTGCCGATCGTGCCGATGTTCCATGCCAATGCCTGGGGCCTACCTTATGCGGCGCCGATGGCGGGCGCCGACCTACTGCTGCCCGATTGCCATCTGGACGCCAAGTCGCTGATCGACATGATCGAGAAGCTACGACCCACCGTCGCCGGCGCCGTGCCGACCATCTGGAACGACGTCATGCACTGCCTGGAAAAGGGCCCCAACCACGACGTGTCGTCGCTCCGGTTGGTGTGCTGCGGCGGCTCGGCGGTGCCGCTGTCGCTGATGCGCACCTTCGAGGAGAGGCACGGCGTCCAGATCCGTCAGCTGTGGGGCATGACCGAAACCTCGCCGATGGCCACCATGGCCTGGCCGCCGCCGGGCATCCCGGAGGACCAGCACTGGGCGTTCCGGACGACCCAAGGCCAACCGATCTGCGGTGTGGAAGCCCGGATTGTCGATGACCACGGGCAGCAACTGCCCAACGACAACGAGGCCGTCGGTGAGTTGGAAGTTCGGGGTCCCTGGATCACCAGTTCCTACTACCGGGGACACGACGAGTCGAAATTCGACTCCGGTTGGCTGCGCACCGGCGACGTGGGCCGCATCGACGAACGGGGCTTCATCACGCTGACTGACCGCGCCAAAGACGTGATCAAGTCTGGCGGGGAATGGATTTCGTCGGTCGAATTGGAGAACTGCTTGGCTGCGCACCCGGACGTGATCGAGGTGGCCGTGGTCGGGGTTCCCGACGAGCGGTGGCAGGAACGGCCGCTGGCCGTTGTCGTCACCAGAGAAGGCTCCGACGTCAGCCCCGGTGATCTGCGAAACTTCCTGACCGACAAGGTCGTTCGGTGGTGGTTGCCGGAACGCTGGACCTTCGTCGACGAGATTCCCCGTACCAGTGTCGGTAAGTACGACAAGAAGACCATCCGGTCCCGCTACGCCGACGACGTTTATCAGGTCAGCGAGGCGCGAGACTAGCCACTGGGGAAGGAGCGCCATGAGCCTGCGGGTCATTCAGTGGGCAACCGGGTCGGTCGGCGTGGCCGCGATCAAAGGCGTGCTTGAGCACCCCGAACTCGAACTCGCCGGTTGCTGGGTGTTTTCAGAGGCCAAGAGCGGCAAGGACGTCGGCGAGATCATCGGCACACCGGCGCTGGGCGTCATCGCGACCAACAGTCTCGACGACATCCTCGCGCTCGACGCCGATGCGGTCATCTACGCGCCGTTGCTGCCCAATGCCGACGAAGTCGCGGCGCTGCTGCGCTCTGGCAAGAATGTCGTCACTCCTGTTGGCTGGTTCTATCCGGGCGAGCGGGAGGCCGCACCGCTCGAGGTTGCCGCACAGGCCGGCAACGCGACGCTGCACGGCGCGGGTATCGGTCCGGGCGCGGCGACCGAGCTGTTCCCGTTGCTGCTCTCGGTGATGTCTACCGGTGTCACTTTCGTTCGCTCCGAGGAGTTTTCCGACCTGCGGACTTACGGCGCACCGGATGTGCTGCGCCACGTGATGGGGTTCGGCGGGACACCGGACCGGGCGTTCACCGGACCGATGCAGAAGATTCTTGACGGCGGATTCATCCAATCGGTGCGGCTGTGCGTCGACCGGTTGGGTTTCGCCGCCGAACCCGAGATCCGCACATCGCAGGAGGTCGCCGTGGCGAGCGCGCCGATCGACTCGCCGATCGGGGTGATCGAGCCGGGGCAGGTCGCCGGGCGCCGCTTCCACTGGGAGGCGTTGGTCGGCGAGACCGTGGTCGTCCGGATCACGGTGAACTGGTTGATGGGCGAGGAAAACCTCGATCCGCCTTGGTCGTTCGGGCCGGCCGGGGAACGCTACGAAATCGAAGTTCGCGGCAACCCGGACGCCTTCGTCACGGTCAAGGGCTGGCAGCCGGAAAGTGTGGAGGCCGGACTGAAAAGCAATCCCGGCATCGTCGCGACCGCGGCACACTGCGTCAACGCCGTCCCGGCGACATGCGCGGCCCCGGCCGGCATCCAAAGCTTCTTCGACCTGCCGCTGATCACCGCTCGGGCGGCACCTGGGCTGTCGCGGTAGCCTGCGGTCATGACAAGCTCATTGGCTGTCGAGCAGTCCCGCGTCATACCTGTCAGTGTCGAGAAGGCCTTCGCCGGCACATTGCCGCTGCCGCTTACCAGAATTTTCAGCCACTGGTACGGGCCCATCGGGCCGATCAAAGAAGTCCGCGATCAGACCGGCGAGTGGGATGCGGCCGGGCAGACCCGAGTAGTGATGCTGACCCCCAGCGGGGGCTTCCACGAAGAGCTGACCAGTCTGGACCCGCCGCATTCATTCGGCTACGCCTTGACCGGGATCACCGGCCCGTTGGGATTGCTGGTCGGCCGCGCAGACGGCGAATGGCGCTTTGCGCCGAGCGGTAGTGCGACCAACGTCACTTGGCGCTGGAACATTCATGCCCGGTCGGCGCTCACCGCGCCGTTGCTGCCGGTGCTGGGCCTGCTGTGGAAGGGCTACGCGCGCCGATCGCTGGAAACACTGTCGGCGCTGCTGACGGCCTGACCATGTGCCGACTTTTCGGGCTGCACGCCGGAACCAACGTTGTCACCGCCACGTTTTGGCTGCTGGACGCTCCGGACAACCTCGCCGCGCAGAGCAGAAGAAACCCGGACGGCAGCGGTCTGGGCGTCTTCGACGACCAGGGGCATCCGCAGGTGCGCAAGCAGCCGATCGCCGCCTGGGAGGACGCCGACTTCGCCACCGAAGCCCACGACATGACCGGTACCACCTTCATCGCGCATGTCCGCTACGCGACTACGGGATCTCACGCCGTGGTCAACACCCATCCGTTCCTGCAAGACGACCGGATCTTGGCGCACAACGGCATGGTGGAGGGCCTTGATGTGCTCGATGCGCGACTGCGTGAAATGGGCACGGCTGATCTGGTTTTGGGGCAGACCGACTCCGAGCGGGTGTTCGCCTTGATCACCGCCTCGATCCGGGCGCAAAGCGGGGATGTGCGGGCCGGTTTGGTTGACGCGATGAGTTGGCTGGCGGCCAACGTACCGATCTATGCCGTCAACCTGCTGCTGAGTACGGCCACCGATCTCTGGGCGTTGCGCTACCCGGAAGCACACAGGTTGTACGTATCGGACCGCCGCGAAACCTCGCCGGAACACCAATTTCATCTGCGCACCAGGCGGATTCGCGCGCATTCTGAACATTTGCGCAGCCGGCCATCGGTGGTGTTCGCCACTGAGAAGATGGACGATGACCCGCGATGGCGCCTCATCGACCCGGGAGAGCTGGTCCACGTCGACGCCGGCTTGCAGATCAGGCGTGAGCTGGTGCTCCCGGACCCGCCCCGACACCAGCTGCAACTCGACGACTTGAGCGCGACGGCTCAGGCCGCCCAGCACGCATTGACATAGCGGACGGATGTGACGATCAAACGGGCGCTGGTGCTCGGCGGCGGCGGTGTGGCTGGAATCGCTTGGGAGACAGGAATTCTGCAGGGGATCGCGGACGAGTCGGCTGCCACGGCACGGGCGCTGCTGGATTCCGATGTGCTGGTGGGCACCTCGGCCGGTTCGGCGGTGGTCGCACAGGTCGGCAGCGGTTTGAGCCTCGAGGACCTGTTCGCGCGGCAAGTCCGGGGAACGTCGGCGGAGATCGATCCGGGCGTCGGGGTGGACGCCGTCACCGAACTGTTCCTGGCCGCCTTGTCGCAACCCGATGCGACAGCGGTGCAGAAGAGGCAACGGATCGCGGCGGTCGCATTGGCAACCGAAACCGTGGCCGAATCGGTCCGGCGCTCCGTGATCGCCCAGCGACTGCCGACGCACGCTTGGCCCGACCGGGTGCTGCGGGTCACCGCCATCGACACCGCGACAGGCGAACTGGTTGTGTTCGAACGCGATTCGGGTGTCGACCTGGTCGACGCGGTGGCCGCCAGTTGCGCGGTACCGGGCGTATGGCCGCCGGTGACGATCGGCGACCGGCGCTTTATGGACGGCGGGATCGGCAGCACGATCAACCTGGATGTCGCCGACGACTGCGACGCGGCCGTGGTGCTGGTGCCCGCCGGTGTGTCGGCGCCGTCGCCGTTCGGCGCCGGACCCGCCGCCGAGATCGCGGCCTTTGGTGGCCCGGTGTTAGGCGTGTTCGCCGACGACGAGTCGCTGGCTGCCTTCGGGCCCAATGCGCTGGATCCGCGCTGCCGCATCGGCTCCGCCGAGGCCGGACGCGCGCAGGGCCGGCGCGAGGCGGCCGGCGTCGCCGCCTTCCTCGGCGTCGGGTGAGCTATGCGCTCTCGGGTGGTCAGCTCACCCGGGCGGCGCGGCGGAAGTTGCTGCCGCGATGAGTGATCCGAACTCGGCTATCACGTCGTCGAGCGGGGCTATGGATCGTTGGACGCGGCACAGGATGATCGCGCCTTCGATGGCAGCGACGGCCATCGTGGCCAAGCGGCGAGCACGCGGCGCGGCTACCCCGTCGGCGATGATCGCCTCGGCAAGTGCCTGATGCCAACGCTGGAAGATCTCCGCGACAGCTTGCTGCAGATGTTGGTCGTCGGGTGAGCCGCCGACGGCCACGGAGACAACGGGGCAGCCCGCGTTGAAGTCGGAGTTGAGCAGGAGCTTGTTCCAGAACTTGCCGAACCGGCGCAGCGCGCCGAGCGAGCCCAAGGCAGCGGCCTGCTCGATGATGGCGCTGGTGGTGTCGCCGGCTAGTGCCAGGGCCTCGGAGATGATCTCGCTACGACCACCCGGGAAGTGGTGGTAGACCGAGCCCCGCGGCGCCTGGCTCCTCGAGAGCACGGCATCGACCGTCACTCCGCCCGCCCCGCGCTCGCGGAGCAACTCGACGGAACTGAGCAGCATCTTCTGCCTGGTGTCGGAACGGGTTCCCATCAGACCTTCCCCACTATGCTATGGTGCATAGCATAGCATCGCTCGCCGAAAAGGACACGCGCCATGACAGCTGACTGGCAGCAGACCGCCTGCATATTGTGCGAATGCAACTGCGGCATCGTGGTACAACTGGACGGCCGCAGGCTGGCCAAAATCCGTGGAGACAAAGAACATCCGGCGTCTGGCGGCTACACCTGCAACAAGGCCCTGCGGCTGGATCACTATCAGAACAACCGCGGCCGGTTGACGTCACCGATGCGCCGATGCGCCGACGGCAGCTACGAAGAAATCGATTGGGACACAGCGATCACCGAAGTCGCCGCTGCTGTCACACGGATCCGCGACACCTACGGCGGGGACAAGATCTTCTACTACGGCGGGGGAGGCCAGGGCAACCACCTCGGCGGGGCGTACAGCGGCGCGTTCCTCAAGGCTATCGGTTCTCGCTTCCGCTCAAATGCGTTGGCGCAGGAGAAGACCGGTGAAGCGTGGGTCGATGCCCACCTGACCGGCGGGCACACCCGCGGCGAGTTCGAGCATGCCGAGGTGTCGGTGTTCGTCGGGAAGAACCCATGGATGTCGCAGAGCTTCCCCCGTGCCCGCACCGTCCTCAACGAGATCGCCAAAGATCCGCGTCGCGCGATGATCGTCCTCGATCCGGTGCTGACCGACACGGCGAAGATGGCTGATTTCCATCTGCGCGTTCGGCCTGGAACGGACGCCTGGTGTCTGGCCGCGATGGCCGC
>JAFAID010000178.1 GCA_019236925.1 Mycobacterium sp.
CCTGCCAGTTCTTCGACGGCAATACCTTGTCCGGTGCGTTCAGCCTCGGCTACGATGCGTTTAGAGATCTGGTGATTGATGTCGGAAGCAAACCTGGTCTCTTTGCGACGCCGCTTTTTCAGCAACCGCCGGGCAGAGCTAGTTCCCTTGGTTTGCAACCGCTTTCGCAACCGCATCTGCCGCCTACGGTAGCGGGTGAGCCGTGCGCCGGAGGCGCGCTCGCCGGTGCTGGTGGTAGCGACGTTGACGATGCCCATGTCTACGCCGAGGAACCCGGTTGTTGGCTCGGTGAGAGGAGCCTCCAATGCATCGACAGCGGCATGCAGAAACCATTTGCCGTCCTGACAAATCAGATCGGTTTCGCCAATTGCATGAGTACGCAGCAAGTACAGATGCGTGGGCGCAGCTATGACCCGAATGTTCTTCAGCCGGCCGGTGACCGTCCAGATCGATATGGTCGCGGCGCGCCCCGCGTCAGCGGGGAATCGCCAGGACAAACACCGGGCGTCGAACGGTTGAGCTGCGGCCGGCCGAAACACAATCGGCGAACCTTCTACTTTGCGGCGTCGACTGCATCTCGGTGGCCCGTAGTTACCCGCGGTCATGTTTGCACGCAGCCCGCTGTAGGCATCGGCGACCTTGGCAATCACCCGAATCGACGGCTGCGCCGCCAGCCCGAACCGCATACGCAACTCTCGATAGAAGCGACGCTGGGCATCAACCTTCCGAAAAACTCGAGCGGCGTGCATCTGTCGCGACAGCCAGGATGCTGCTTCATTGCACGCACGCAGGGTCTCATCGAGGGCACTCGCTTCCAAATCGGAGGGCAACACCCGCAACTTGACCACCTGCTTCATGCTTCGCACGCTAACGCGTGCTACCGACATTCCCTTCAAATGGCAGCGACAGCCCGGTGTGACAATCCATCTGAACATCGACGTGAGGATGACATATGTATCAAGCCGTTATCTGCGAACCGGTTCGGACACCGATCGGCCGCTACGGCGGGATGTTCAAATCGCAGACCGCTGTCGACCTCGGCGTCGCCGCCCTCGCCGGGCTACTCGACCGAACCGGCGTCCCGCCCGGATCGGTGCAGGACGTGATCCTCGGGCACTGCTATCCCAGCAGCGAGGCGCCGGCGATCGGGCGCGTCGTTGCACTCGACGCCGGGCTGCCGGTCACGGTGCCCGGCATGCAGGTCGACCGCCGCTGCGGATCAGGTCTGCAGGCGGTTATCCAGGCTTGCCTGCAGGTCAGCGCCGGCGACAATGACGTCGTCGTCGCCGGCGGCGCGGAGAGCATGAGCAACGTCGCCTTCTACTCGACCGATATGCGCTGGGGCGGTGCCCGCGGTGGCGTCCGCGTGCACGACGGGCTGGCCCGCGGACGTAGCATGGCGGGCGGCCGTCACCATCCGGTGCCCGGCGGGATGTTGGAGACCGCGGAAAATCTGCGGCGGCAGTACAGCATCTCGCGGCAAGAGCAGGACGAACTCGCGGTGGCGTCGCACCAGCGGGCGGTGGCCGCGCAGAAGGACGGTGTCGTGGCCGAGGAGATTATCCCGGTCACGGTGCGCAGCCGCCGGGGTGAGGAGCGGATCGACACCGACGAGCATCCGCGTGCCGACACCACGGTGGAATCGCTGGGCAAACTTAAACCCGTTCTGCTGGAACATGATCCAGATGCAACCGTGACCGCTGGAAACGCCAGCGGACAAAACGATGCGGCGTCGATGTGTCTGGTGACGACGCTGGAGAAGGCCGCCGAACTCGGTCTTACCCCGCTGGTCCGGTTGGTGTCGTGGGGCGTCGCGGCCGTGGCGCCCAACGTGATGGGCATCGGCCCGGTACCCGCCACCGAGGTCGCGCTCGCCAAGGCGGGCTTGCAACTGAGCGACATCGACCTGATCGAACTCAACGAGGCATTCGCCGCGCAGGCTCTTGCCGTCATGCGGGAGTGGGGCTTCGGCGCCGCCGACCGGGAGCGGACGAACGTGCATGGCTCGGGAATATCGCTGGGCCATCCGGTCGGTGCGACCGGCGGCCGGATGCTGGCCACGCTGGCCCGCGAGCTCAATCGGCGGGACGCGCGCTACGGGCTGGAAACCATGTGCATCGGCGGGGGACAAGGCCTTGCCGCGGTTTTCGAACGGGTTGGGTCGCAGTGACCATGCCGTTGGCCGACATCACGGTCGTCGAAGTATCCAGCTTCGTCGCGGCGCCGTTGTGTGGCATGACGTTGAGCCAACTGGGTGCGGAGGTGATACGCGTCGACCCGATCGGCGGCGCATCCGACGTTCGACGCTGGCCACTGGCGGCAAGCGGGACATCGATTTACTGGACCGGCCTGAACAAGGGAAAGCGTTCGGCCACTATCGATTTGCGTTCATCCGAAGGGAAGGAGCTGGTCCAGCGGCTGATCGTCGAAGGCGACGGTGTGGTGGTGACCAACGCCGCGGGCTTGTCCTGGTTGTCGTTTGAACAGCTCGCCGCGCTACGCGCCGACGTGATCCACGTTCAGCTGCTGGGCCGCCGTGATGGTTCCACCGGCGTGGACTACACGGTCAACGCGGCGACCGGATTTCCGTTGGTCACCGGCCCGGCGAACCAGGCCGGCCCGATCAATCACGTGCTGCCGGCTTGGGATGTCTGCTGTGGCCTCTACGCCGCGCTCGCGGTTGTTGCCGCGGTGCGTCGCCGCGACCAGTCTGGAGTCGGCGCCAAAATCAGCATCGCACTGGAAGATGTTGCGCTGGCTACCGCGGGCAACCTGGGCTGGTTGACCGAGCCGCAAGTCAACGGCACCGAACGCCAACGCCTGGGCAACGCGATCTATGGCCAGTACGGTCAAGATTTCACCAGTCGTGACGGCGTCGCGTTCATGGTCGTCACGTTGACTAAACGGCACTTTCACGACCTCGTCGAGGTATCGGGGACCGGTGCTGCCGTCTCCGCGCTAGCCGAGTCGCTGGGCGCCGACTTCACCGACGAAGGCGAGCGCTATCGCTACCGCGACGTGCTCAGCGGCCTATTCGCGACCTGGTTCGCCGACCACACCGCCGAGGAGATCATCGAGGCGCTGTCGGCCACCAGCGTGTTGTTCGAGCGTTACCGGACTTTCGCACAAGTCGCCGAAGACGAACGGGTTACCGCGAATCCGCTGTTTTCCCGGCTGTACCAAGACGGCCTCGGCGACTACCTCGCGCCGGCGATGCCGGCCATCTTCGACGACGGTTATCTCGCGAGCCAACCGGCGCCAAGACTCGGCGGCGACACCGCCGACCTGCTGACCGCACGGTTGGGATTGAGCGCGGCCGACGTCACGCGACTGACCGATGCCAAAACGATCGCCTGCTGACTAAGGAGATG
>JAFAID010000205.1 GCA_019236925.1 Mycobacterium sp.
AACCAGCTCGAGATGTTTCAGGCCGACACCTTCGACCCGCGGCGCATCGATACCGAGCTCGGCTGGGCCCAGTTACACGGGTTCAACACCGTGCGGGTCTTCCTCCACGATCAGCTATGGGCCCAAGACCATCGAGGCTTCCAAAGTCGTCTCGCGCAGTTTGTCAGCATTGCGGCCCGCCACCGAATCAAACCACTCTTTGTCTTGTTCGACTCTTGTTGGGATCCGTTCCCCAAGCCGGGACGGCAGCGCGCGCCGAGGCCTGGGGTGCACAACTCCGGATGGGTGCAAAGCCCAGGCGCTGAACACCTCGATGACCTCGACTACCGTCGCACTCTGCTCGAGTATGTCATGGGCGTGTTGAACCAATTCCGCACGGACGATCGCGTTTTGGGCTGGGACCTGTGGAATGAGCCCGACAATCCCGCCCGCGAGTATCGCAAGGTCGAGAGGAAAGACAAGCAGGAGCGGGTCGCCGACCTGCTCTCCTTGGCGTTCGGGTGGGCACGTTCGGTTGATCCATGTCAGCCATTGACGAGTGGCGTGTGGGACGGCGAGTGGGGAGATCCCCAGCGGCGCAGCGAAATCGCTAACATTCAACTGGAAAATTCCGACGTGGTCACCTTCCACTGCTATGACGAACCAGCAGGCTTCGAGGCCCGGATCGCCGAACTGTCCCCACTGGGGCGGCCGATGCTCTGCACCGAGTACCTGGCTCGAACGCTCGGCAGCACCGTTGAAGCAGTCTTGCCAATTGCGAAGCGCCACAACATAGGTGCGATCAACTGGGGTTTGGTGGCCGGGAAGACCCAGACCTACCTGCCATGGGACTCCTGGGATCACCCATACACGACAGCTCCGAAGCTGTGGTTTCAAGACCTTGTCCAACCCGATGGAAAACCCTATCGGAACAACGAAATTCAAACTATTAGCAACCTGAGCAGGTCCTAAGGCCCCGATACCTCTGCTCGGCTCATCGGCGCACGCGCACAGCGAGGTAGTACCCGTGCCGACGGGTGTGGTCGACGGTATAGCCGATCGCCTTGGCGACGCCGTCAGTATCGAGATCCAGCCAACGCTCGGTGCGCTGGCGCTCAAATTCACTCCAGGACACCACGGTGAACCTTTCGAGGAGCGTGTCGGGTTGTCCGACACTGTGATACAGCCGCCAACTGTGGCCACCCGTTCGGAGCCTTGATCGCCTGACCGCCCTCATCGCCTCGACGAAGTTTTCGAGGTTCTCGGCCGGCACCTTGTAGCGGACGGCCACAAGCACCGGTCCATCGTTCGGACATGGTTCAAACACCAGTCTCGGTGTCGGCCAGGCGGTGGAAACCTCGACGCTCAGCTTGCCGGTGGCAGCCCGCAACGGCAGTACGGGAACGCTGAGCGCAACAACGCCCAGCACCACCGCCGACCACAGCAGCGCGGTGTCAAGTCCCGCCCCGGTGGCAATGGCGCCCCAGATGTAGGAGCCAATTGCCTGCGATCCGGTGGAGACCAGCAAATACACCGACAACCCGCGGGCCATAACCCATCGCGGCAACGACAACTGCGCCGCCGCGTTCAACGTTGTCAACGTGATCAGCCAGGCCATCCCCGACAACACCAAAAAAGGCACCGCCGCCGCGAACGGCAGCCAGATCACCGCCAGCGGCGCAATACCGTAGGCGCCGGCGGAGGCCGCCAGCAGCACGTTGGGTGGCGCTTTAAAGCGCCAGCGTGCGGGAAACGCCACAGCCAGTACGGAGCCAAAACCGATGGCCCCCAGCGCCATACCATAGCCAGAGGCTCCCAGGTGCCATCTGCTGGCGGCGGCCACCGGCAACAGCGCCATCAGGGCCGAGGCGGGAAATAGGAAAAGGGCGGTGCGCGACAAGATCCTGCGGAAATTTGGAGCGTTACCAACGAATAGCAATCCGCTAATGATGGCCTGGCCGAGGCGCTCTCGTTCGATTGGCGCGTTTTGCTTGGGCCGTTTCCAGCCTTTCAGGGCAACGATTATTCCCGCGAACGACACGGCGTTGATCGCGAAGACTGCGGCGGGGCCGACCAACGCCACGGCGATGCCGCCAAGTGCCGGTCCGATCGCTCGGGAGGCGTTTGCCGAGACGCTGGCCAAAGTCGCCTCGGCCGGTATCTGCTCGCGCCGGACGACCTCGGGCTGAATCGCCTGCCAGGCCGGTCCGGCTAGCGCAGAAGCGCAGCCGATGGCCACGGTAAACATCAATAGCGACGTCGGGCCAAGGCGACCGAGGTTTGTCACCACTGCCAGGGCTAGCGTCACAAACACTGCATACGACTGCATAAATATCAGGTACCGGCGCCGGTCGAACAGGTCGGCCAGCGCTCCCGCGAATAATGCTAAAAGCAGCGTCGGGCCGAGACTCGCAGTCTGCACCAGTGCGATGATGACGGCGCTGCTGTGCGCTTCCACTAAGAACCATTGGGCCGCCACACTTTGCATCCACGTCCCGAGGTTGGAGACGACCTGCGCGATAAACAGGTTTCGGTATATGCGATCGCGCAAGGGTGCCCATGGCGACAGTTGCACACCGCCGCCAGGCTCCTGATCCCGAATCAGCTCTGAACCGATTGTCGACAATCCGTCCGCGCCAGTGGGAGTGGTTGGCGACGGCGGGAGGGGTTCGATGTCTGACATTCGGGCAACGCCTTTCGCGTCGTGCAGCGATTCGAAGTCTAAGACACCCGCTCAGCGGGCGCCCCAGTGACGTTGCGACATTTGCCGAGTCCGTCGCGATACCGGCTGAAAGGCTGCGGCCGGCCCGCGCGGACTGCCACGATGGAATCCGTGCGCGCGTTCGCCTGTCCCGTCTGCCGTGGCTTCGTCCCATTCGAGTCGCGGCGCTGCCCGAATTGCTTGGCAGAACTTGGATTGCATGTCCCCAGCCGCACGATGGTCGCGACCTCGTCGGGCGCCGCGGTTATCGACGGCCAGATCTGGATTGCATGCACAAAGGCAGCCAGCCTCGGCTGCAACTGGTTGGTGCCTGAGGAACAGGAACTGGGCGGTCAGCACGGGCGATGCCTGGCCGATTCGTTGATCCGTCGCGAGCCCGACACCGACGACACGGTCGCAGTGGAAAAGCTGGTGCCCACCGGGATCGCCCTGCGGCGGTTGATTTATCAGCTCATTGACATCGGTTTGCCGGTCGACCCGTTCTGGCGGAAAGACGGAGGGCTTGCGTTTGATCTAGTGTCCAGTTACAGCGGCGGTGAACGTGTGGTGATCGGGCACGCCGGCGGGGTAATCACGATCGATCTGGTTGAGTCGCTGGACGCCTACCGTGAGTCGCTTCGGGTCCACCTCGGTGAGCCCTACCGCACCATGCTGGGTCATTTCCGCCACGAGGTCGGCCACTATTACCAGAACATTCTGGTGGAAACCGATCCCGGAGCCGCGCGTTACCTTGACGAGTGCCGCGAGATCTTCGGCGACGAGCGCGCCGATTATCAAGACGAGATCGCACGACACTACAAATTCGGTGCGCCGGCGAACTGGGGTGAGTTTTACATTTCCGAGTACGCAACGATGCACCCCTGGGAGGATTTCGCCGAGTGCTTCGCCCACTATCTGCACATCACCGGCACCATCGACACCGCCCGGGAGTCCGGACTGATCTTGCACGCCGACAGAGTCCGCTTCGCCGTTCAACGGGACGTCGTTCCGCTCCCGTCCTACGAGGACGCCCCGATCGGGCGGCTGCTGGAGGACTGGAAGTGGTTGTCACTGTGCTTCAATCGGGTGAACACCGCCATGGGTAAGAATCCGATTTACCCATTCGACATCCCGCAGGCGGTGGTCGGCAAGCTCGCGTTCGTCCACAAAGTGATCCGCGAGACGGCTCGCACAGTGGCAACCGGTCACTAATAGCCGCAAGCGACGGACGCGGGCATGCCAGGCTGAGACAAGGTGCAGTAAGGAGAGCCGGATGTGTCGGTGGGTTGCATACCTGGGCGGCCCGATCGCGCCCAGGGAGCTGCTATATGACCCGGAGCGCTCACTTATCGAGCAGAGCCGTAGGCACGCGCCGAATATGGAGATTCCCAACGGGGACGGCACCGGGCTGGGCTGGTATGAGCACCATGCCGAACCGGCACTATTTCGCAGCATCACCCCGGCGTGGGGCGACGAGAATCTTTTGGAACTGGCTACCGAGGTCCGCACCCGACTTTTTCTTGCCCATGTTCGCGCGGGGACTGGGACACCTGTGCAGCAGACCAACTGTCACCCGTTCCGCTACCGCAACTGGCTGTTTGTACACAACGGACACGTCGGCGGATATCAGCGGTTGCGCCGCGATCTGCTGTTCGCTGTGCGCCCCGACCTGTTCGGCAACATAGCGGGGTCTACCGATTCGGAGCTGCTATTTCACCTCGCACTCACCTTCGGTCTCACCGACGATCCGATCGCGGGGATCGCCCGGATGGCAGGTTTCGTCGAAACAGCCGCCGCGGCGGCCGGCGTGGGTGAACCCGCGCTGCAGATGACGATCGGGGTCAGCGACGGCGTGCGCCTGTACGCGGCCCGTTATGCCAGCGGACCAGAAGTGAACACGCTGTTTGTGAGCGAAGATCCGGAGTCAGTGCGCATGCTCTACCCCGACAACGAGCGGCTGATGCACTTCGGTGATGATGCCCGGGTGGTGGTTTCCGAGCCATTGACCGATCTGCCCGGCGTGTGGCGGGAAGTGCCCCCCGGGACCGCACTGATTATCGGCAAGGACATCGAAGAGCGGCCGTTCCAGCCGATTTGAGTGCGCAGTCCGGTTGTGCGCAAAGTCCTCAAAATCGCGCGCCCGCAACTGCGGAGCTCTCGTCCAAAAAGTCGACCTTGGCTATCCCAAGGCCAACAGCAACAACAACGGTCCGGCCGGGCGCGTAGAGTTTCCGGAAACTCAACTGCTCAATTATGAGGCGTTCTGTCGTCATGGGTCGCCCAGCCGAAGGAGCAGAAGATGAGCGAGAGCGCCAAAGCAGCTAGTGCCACGATGTGGGGCAAGCGTGACGACATGATCGTCCGTGCGGCGTTGCCGTTTAATGCCGAGCCGCCGGCCTCGGTGTTGGCCGCCGCAGTGATCACCCCCGTTGATACGTTTTATGCCCGCAATCACGGACCATTTCCCGACATCATGCCCAGCGAGTGGCACGTGACGGTGGGTGGCCGCGTGGACGCACCGCTCAACTTGACCTACGACGACCTGACCACAAAATTTGCCCAACACTACGTGGTGGCAACGCTGGCGTGCGCCGGGAACCGGCGCGCCGAATTGCTGCGGGTGCACCCAATCCCGGGCAAGGACCCCTGGGAGCACGGGGCGATCTCGACCGCGGAATGGCGCGGGGTGCGGCTGGCCGACGTGCTGGCCGCGGCCGGCGTACATCGAGAGGACGAACTGCATGTGGAGTTCCTCGCCCCCGACGTGGCCCCGGAGGCTCGGCCAGTGCAGTCGTACGGCAGCTCAATCCCGCTGAACAAGGCGATGTCTGAGGAGGTGCTGCTGGCCTGGCAGATGAATGGCCAGCCGCTGCCGCGGGCGCACGGTGGCCCGGTGCGGGTGGTGGTGCCCGGCTATATCGGGGCCCGCAGCGTCAAATGGGTCACCGCGATCACAGTCCAACCTGTCCCCTCGGAGAATTACTTCCAGGCCATCGATTACCGCATCCTGCCGCCTGAGGCCGACACCGATACGGTTCCCGCGGGCGAAGGCCTTTCGCTGTCGACGCTGCCGCTCAATTGCGACATCCTCGTGCCCACCGATGGCGACCAGGTTGCGGCCGGTGCGCTGGCCATCCGGGGCTGGGCGCTCGCCGGCGACGGCCACAGCATCGGGCGCGTCGACGTGTCAGTCGACGGTGGCCACAGCTGGCGCCAAGCCGACCTGCACCCCCCTCCCAGCCGATGGGCATGGTGGACATGGTCGTTCGCCGTCGACGCGGCACCTGGACCGCTGAGCATCACCGCCCGCGCTTGGAAGGACACCGGTGTCACCCAGCCCGAATCCCCCGCCTCCCTGTGGAATCCGCGCGGATACGGCAACAACGCCTACGCCCGCGTCGACCTGACAGTCGTTTGAGGCTGGTGCGGTGGCGACTGACCTGATGAGGAAGGGTCGCTGCTCAGTGGTGTCACCGAAAGCAGTGCTGTCCGCTGCGGGGTAGGGCCGATGGTGGGCGGCGCCACCGCGGTCGACGTGGCCGTCAGCCACGCCGTCTAGATGTCACAGCCGGCCGCGGTGGCAGCCCCCATTTGGGGGGCGCTTGTGCGAGCCAGGATCACTGCGAATCCGTAACTTCCAGTGCAGCAACGGATGTCGGGAGCTTTGTGGACATCTGACTCCGGACGGGCACAAAGGAATTTTGTGGCCTCACAAAATCACGCCCGCTACCGAATGCCGGTTGGGCGGCGAACGCTCAAAAGCATGGACGCTACCACGATGTGGACCTTGCTCTCGATCTTCGTCATCGCCCCGCTCGGTGCTCTTGGCTTTGACAGGCCCCTCTTCGGCAACTGGATCTGGCGCATCGCCCCTGAGAGGGTGTACGAGGAGCATTCTGGCGTCACCGGCAAGACGTCACACCAAGTACCTCGGGCCGATAGTGCATAGCGCGATTATCGAAAATCGCGCTGATTTCATCTGGAAAGGCTTATTCCGGATTTGATGGTTGCCCGGGTCGAGGGGGCAGTTTCATGCAAGCGGTGACCCTGCGAGCACCACGCCAAGATCTGAGCGCGCGCCGGGGTGACGCCGGGGTGAGATAGGTTCGGCGGCGTTAGCTATGGCTCGCTACGGCCGGGGCGCGGCGACACGCCGAGGAGTGTCGGGGGCGCTTCGCCGATAGGGTTCTCATCACCCCCCCACTTTCAGCAGGATCTTGCCGCCACGGAGGAGATGCTCCACCGCGTCCTGGATATGCTCAAGGGGGTACACGCCCGCCACGGGGACAACAAGGGCGCCGTCGGCCACCAGCGGTGCCGCCTCACGAATGACAGGCACCACCTTCTCGCGGTAGTCGAAGTCGCCGACGAAGAATCCGCGAACCGTGAGGTGCTTGCCGACCAGTGTCGAGGTATCGACCCACATGGGTTCGTCCCTGGCCCAGGAATAGCCGACCAACCATCCACCGTCGGACAGCAATTCGAGCAGCCGCCTCACCCCCGGACCACCGACGGCTTCCACTGCCAGCGCCACTCGCGCGTCGCCGATCACTGCTCGAACATCGCTGACCGCATCGGGGTCATCGACGTGGACCACGTCGGCCCCGGCTGCTGTGAGCTCGGCGAACGTTGCCTCGTCACGGGCCAGGTTGATCGTTTTCAGTCCACGAAGTTTGGCTAGCGCGATCAATGACCGTCCCACACCGGAGTTCGCAGCGTTCTGAACCACCCAGTCACCGGGCTGCAGGGTGGTGCATTCACTGAGCATCAAGCCTGCTGTCGGGGGGTTGCTGCCCAGCATCGAGTACTGCTCGATGTTGCCCCCGGCGGGGAGTGCGAACAGGCTGTCGGCGGGTACGACGAGCCGCTCACGCCATGCACC
>JAFAID010000278.1 GCA_019236925.1 Mycobacterium sp.
AGGCCCTAGAAAATGCTTCACGCCAGGAGATTACGGCCGCAGCGTCGAATAACCACAACCAAATACGTTGTCGGAAAAGGCAGGTCGCGCCATCACATCTGTCCTGACATATGCCCTGCCA
This sequence comes from Mycobacterium sp., assembly GCA_019236925.1. GTDB lineage: Bacteria > Actinomycetota > Actinomycetes > Mycobacteriales > Mycobacteriaceae > Mycobacterium. Next base: position 122 of record JAFAID010000278.1, read on the forward strand.
TCGGCACGGTCAACCAGGGAACGCTCGCTGGGGCCACCGCCACACCAATCGCCGCGGCAAGCAGCAGCACCGATACGCCTGCCGTCGCCACCCTGCGCCACGGCAGCAACTTCTCGGCTGCGATCAACCCGGAAACCACGAGCATCCAGGTGAGGCTCATCACTCCTAGCGCGAACAGCGCCACCATCAGCGCCCAGCAGCAGCCCAGGCACCAGGCGCCATGCCGGGTGCCCATGGTAAACGCACCGCGCAGCCCGTCTCGCCACGAGCTGAGCAGAAATCCCAACGGCGAGCGGCATTTCTGCAGGCATTTGGTCTTCAGCGGGGTCATCTCGTACAGCGCTGCGGCGAGCAGCGCACCGACCGCGATAGGTCGGCCGAAACGATCCCACGTGAAGATGCCCGCGGCTTGGCCTGCCTTAAGCGCCGCGTATGCCACTAGCCCGGATGCGGTCCAAACCACGAGGTAGCCGATGACGAAGGCGCTCGTCGCGACGGCCGGCGTCGAACGAGCGTGCTTGAGCCTGCTGAACATCAGCACCATCGGCACAATCGACGGCAGCATCATTGCCGCCATCATCACCACCCACGCGCTGATGTAGAAGCCAAACGGACCGGGATCGGTCCACGGACCTGCGTCCATGCCCGCCATCCGCCGCTCGGTGATCAGCCAGGCCGTTGCCGCGAGCGCCAGCAGCACGACCACGATCGCTGCGGCCTCTCGTCGGCGCAGTGCAGCGGGTGCCGCCACCGGATCAACCCGCCAAGCAGAAGTGCGCCCAGAGACCCACCTGGGGGCGGTATTCAATGCCGAACGCGTCAAGATGAGAGCCAGTCTCCGCCTTACACATCGTGATCTGGCCGTCCGAGAGCCCGGCCGCGGTCGCTGGATTGAACTTCGCGGTCATCCGCACCGGCGGTCCGTTCTTCTCTCCGCTGGGGACCAACTCCGTGATCGCGAGGCGGCCCAAATTCCCCACGGTCAGCACACGGGTGCCGCTTTCGACGGAATACTGCAGCGGCACCCGCTGCACCCCGAGATTTTCGCCGATAAACCCTGAGAGCGCCGCCACCGGGCCTCCGAGCTTACCGGTGAAGAACGCTGTGAGCTTTGCCGCCTGCTCGTCGGAGGCGGCTGCGTCAACCAGCAGCCCTACTCGCCAGTTCCCATCTCGGAAATACTTTGGGATGTCCCAGGCCAGGACCATTAGCGTCCCTGCGATATCGACTCCTTCGATCTGGCCCGAGTCGAAGCGGAATCCGTACACGGTCAGGCAGCGATCGTAATCGGCTCCCGAGAACGGGTACGCGCTACACGGGCAAATCAGATCGCAGTTACAGGTCTCGAAGAGTTGACCCTCCATCGACCATGCCATCGCAATGTCCTTCCCTATCTGGTGGCTCATGTGGGTTTCAGGCGCGCCGCTTCCGGCAGTAGAGGCACGACCGCATGTCTGATCCAACTACGTGCTGAAGAACGAATTAAGTGTGAGCCGACTGGACAAGGTCGTCAATCAGCCTCGGCGACATCGAGAGCCGAAAGTCACTCGTCGCGTAGGTGGATGACGTGGGCGAATGCCTACAATGACGTGCACAGCAGTGACGGTCCAGCAAGCGGTAGACAGGACACCTGGTGGGCTCTTCAACCGGTGTGTTTGACATTGGCGGTAAGCGGCTGGTCACTCCGCCGATTCGTGGGCGGGCGGACGAGCTGAAGGTGATCGGCGCGCTGGTGACGGCCGTGGCCCAGGGGCACGGCGGTGCGCTGGTCATCGAGGGCCCACCGGGCATTGGCAAGAGTCGGTTGCTGACCGAGGTGGTGGCGCTGGCCGACAAGTCCGGGGTGCGCACCTTGTTCGGTGAGGCGTTCGAGTATCAGCAGGCGGTGCCGTTTTTCTCGCTGTTTATGGCGACGTTGCGCGCTGATCCCCCGGTTGGGGATGTTGAGGCGCTGCGCCGGCTGGGCGGCTCGGCCGATCTGCGCTACTGGGTGGTGCACGATCTGGCGGACGCGATTCACGCGGCGGCCGCGGATACCCCGCTGGCGGTCGTGTTGGAGGACATTCACTGGGCCGATAACGGCACGCTGTTGGCGCTGCGGTCGCTGGCCACCGTGCGGCCGGATGTGGCGGTGCTGTGGGTGTTGACCGCCCGCACCGGGGCGGGCGGGCCGGCGGTGCCTGAGACCCTGTCGGTGTTGCAACGCGCGAATGCCACATTCGTGCGATTGGCAGCCATGACGCCCGACGCGGTCGCCGACATGGTCTGCGACGCGGTGCGAGCGAGGGCGGATGAGTCGTTGCTGAATCTGGCCGCCAAGTCGCACGGAAATCCGTTTCTGGTCAGCGAGCTGGTGGGCGGTCTGGGCGAGGAGGGCCGGCTCAATGTCAGTGGCGGGCGTGCGATGGCCACCGGTGACGGGTTGCCGCGGCGTCTGGGCGCCGGCATGCAGCAGCGCCTGGACCTGCTCTCCGGCGAGGCGTCAGAGGCGGTGCGGGTGGCCGCGGTGCTGCCCGACCGGTTTTCGGCTGGGTTGCTGGCCGCGATGCTGGACCGCCAGCCGGTGTCGTTGATTTCGGCGCTGGGGGAGGCGGTGCGTGCGGACCTTTTCGTCGAAGACGGTGAGCGGCTGAGGTTTCGGCACGACCTGCTGCGCGAGGCCACCCGCCAGTCGTTGCCGCAGTCGCTACGGCGTGCCATGGAGCGCCAGTCGGCGTCGGTCATGCTGGGGATGGGTGCTGACCCGGCCGAGGTGGCCAGCCAGC
>JAFAID010000226.1 GCA_019236925.1 Mycobacterium sp.
CAGCTCGTCGCCGCGGGTGGGTACGTCCGCCCACCCCACAACCCGGCCGTAGTCGTCGGACGCCGGGTCGACGTCGATCACGGTCAGCGCGTCCGGCCGCTCGGCCTTGCGGTCGAATGCGACAACATACGCAAGCCGCTCCGGGGGTGCCGCGATCGCATCGGCGGCGGTGCGGTAGAAAGTCGGGTCCATCGTCTGAGTCATGGAGATCGCCTCCACATTGCTGCTGCCCCCGCGGGTACTCCAACTATATGCAGCCTGACAACCCCCGCGAGCAGGCTTTGATCAGGCGTCGATCACCAAACGACCGCCGGTAGCGCGCGAGACGCAGACCAGCATCTCGCCGTCGGCCTCCGCGGTACGACCGCGGCGGTCGATTTGCCCGCCAAGAACTTTCACCTTGCACGTCCCGCAAAATCCTTGCCGACAGGAATACGCCGTCGTCGGATCATCGTCGAGCATGATATCGAGCGCCGACCGGTTGGCAGGAACGTCGAGGACCCGCCGCGACCGCGCAAGTTCCAGCTCGAACGGGATGCCATCGACGACGGGAGGCGGGCTGAATCGCTCGTAATGCAATGGCGCGTTGGCGTATTCGTCGCGGGCTGTGCGCACCGATTCCAGCATCGCCGTCGGCCCGCAGACGTACACCGCAGTCGTCGGTCCCGCGTCGACGAGCAAATCATCGGCGGTTGCGAATCGGCCACGCTCGTCATCGGCCCACACGGTGACCCGCTCGGGAGCGACCGTCACCACCTCGTCCAGCAGCGGCATGTATTCGCGACTGCTGCCGGCATAGACTGCGCGCCAGTTGATTCCGCTTTGCTGCGCTGCATGCATCATTGGCAAGACGGCGGTCACTCCGATGCCGCCGATCACAAACAGCACGTCGCGCTCGCCGGCGCCGAGATAGAACGCGTTGCGCGGACCTTCGAACACCAGCGAATCGCCGACGTCGAATGCGTCGTGCATCTCGATCGAACCGCCGCCGCCGTCGGCGATCCGGCGGACCGCGATGCGATAGTCGGTCCGCCGGCCGGGCGGACCGCACAGCGAGTATTGCCGACGACGCCCGGACGGTAGCTGGACGTCGATATGTCCGCCCGGCGTCCACGATGGAAGCAATCCGCCATCCGCGTCGGCCAGGGTCAACGCGACCACATCCGGGGTCAGAAGCTCACGCTTGGTCACGACGGCGGTGCGCGTCCGCCGCACCGCCACGACCCGCGACGGTTTCCATCGAGTCACCGAAGCAAACCCGCCGAGCACCACGCTCACGCCCCACAACGCCGTGTACAGACGGTCCCGCTTACGGCGACCGTAGATGTCGGCGGGCCTGCTCGCCCAAGTCGATTGCGTCACTGCTATGTCCGGCGCTGCTATTTCCGACGGAGGTCGTAGCGCGCCAACAGTCGGACCAGCGAGGGACTGATGCGGCGCATCGCATACCCGACTCTGGATTCGGCCGCGATCGGCAGCACCGGTGGTCCTGACTTCACCGCCTTGACGATCGCCTTGGCGGTGGCTTCCGGTGTGTAGTTGCGACGCCGGTAAGCGGCGTCGGCTCTCTGCCGGGCACGTTCCTGCTCTTCGGCCGACATCCCCGCGTAGACAGTGCTTTTGGCGATGTTCGTGTTGACGAACCCCGGGCACACCGCTGTGACGGTGATGCCTTCGTCGGCCAGGTCGGCGCGCAATGACTCGCTGAACGCCAGCACCGCGGCCTTCGTTGTGCCGTAGGCGATCATCGACTTCGACGGGAGAAACGCCGCAGCCGACGAAACATTGATGATGGTGCCGCCTTGGCCGCGGTCGACCATCTGGGTGCCGAACGCCCGGCTTCCGTTCAGCACGCCGCGCAGGTTCACCGACAAGATGTTGTCCCAATGCTCCGGCGTCGTCTCCAGGAACCGACCCGCCATCCCGATGCCGGCGTTGTTCACCAGGATGTCCACCACGCCGTGCTCGTCGTTGACTTGTGCGGCAAGCTTATTCATCGCCGTTTCGTCGCCGACGTCGGCCTGGTAGACCGCGGCGTCGGCACCGATGTCCTTCACGGCTGCCGCAGTGTGCTGCGCCGCGTCGAGATCGCGGTCGACGATCACGACGGTGCGGGCACCTTTCCGGGCAAGTTCGAGCGCGGTGGCCCGGCCTATTCCGGCACCCGCCCCGGTGATCAGAGCGAGCTTGCCGCGCACGTCACGCCGCCCGGTGCCCACGACGGATGCGCCCGGCGACGCCGCGCCGCTGACGACTCGGTCGATCCATTCGCTGGTCAACCTGGCGACGACGTCGGGGCGCGAGGTCACCACCCAATGGCCACCCTCGATCGGAACGACCCTGCTGACCAATGGGATTGAGCCGGTGAACCGCTGCAGCGCGGGTGTGACGAAGACATCCATACGCGGCACCAACACCTGGACCGGAACATTGGTCTCAGGCAGCCGCGAACCGGGCGCCAGAAACGGTGCGGGCATGTTGGCCCGATACAGGTTGAGGCCGTTGACGTAGTCGCCGGTTGACCGTACTACCACGGGAGATTGGGTCCGGGTGCTCGAGTTGCCGATACGGGCAAACGCGTCAATGACTTTCACGCCCAACCCGGACCGAAGCGTCAACTCCGGCAGACCGGGGCACAGAAAAAACCAGATATATCCCGACGCCATGAACTGCCTGACCACGTCAAAGACGCCGCGCGGAGTGCGCGCTGACCGCAAGAACTTGCCCGCGTAATTCAAGTGCGGCCCCGAGATCGACGTGAACGATGCGACCTTGCTCATCACCGCGTCGTCGGTGACGGCGGCCCAGCCCTGAATCGACCCCCAGTCGTGGGCCAGCAGGTGAACCTGACCGACGCCTAGATTGTCGATTACCACGCCGACATCGGAGATCAGCTGGGGGAAGCGGTAACCGGACCGGCTCGGCGGGCGCTCCGATTCGCCGGCTCCCCGCACGTCGTATGCGACAACGTTGTATCGGCCGCTTAGGTGCGCGGCCACCCCATCCCACAGGTGGTGGTTGTCTGGATAACCGTGAATCGCTAAAACGGTCGGGCGCTGCGGGTCGATCTCGGTGTAGGTGTGCACGGCCAGCGCGACGCCGTCGGACGCGGTCACGGTGGTGGGGGTCGGTGCGGCAGGAGTACCGGCCGAAACGGTGGTCATCAATTCCTCTCGGCTCAGTGGGAGGCGCGGGCGGCGGGTGAGATGGCAAGGTAGTCGACCGCGCGCTCGACGCCGCCGAGCTGTGACGGATGGAAATTCGGCTTGTAGTAGGCGCCGATCACCCGCACGAACCGCAGCGGCCCAGGCACCAAACCACGTCGCGCCGCCTTGAAGTAGTACCACCAGCGCGGTTTGGTTCCGGGCGTCAGTTGCCGGTCCACCGAGTACATGAATCGAACCCCGCGCACCCACATCAGCAGCATCATCGGTGTGACCACCAGCTGTGTGCGCACCTGCCGCCAGTACCCGGCCCGTAGATGCTTCATCACGTCAAAAGCAACGGCCTTGTGCTCGACTTCCTCCGCACCATGCCAGCGCAGCATGTCCAGCATCACCGGATCGGTGCCGATCGCGTCATGCTGCGGAGTGTCGAGAATCCATTCGCCCAGGATCGCGGTGTAGTGCTCGATTGCCGCCACGATCGCCACCTGCTCGAGCAACCAGCTGTGCCGTCGGCGCACACTCCACCGGGGCCGCTCGCCCATCAGCTTTCCAAACAGCCAGGCGATCTGGTCGGTGTACGGCGTCACGTCGACGTTGTTGGCGGCGAAGTAGTCCAGCACACCGGAATGCGCTTGGGAATGCATCGCCTCCTGGCCGATGAATCCCTGCACATCAAGCCGCAGTTGGTCGTCCTTGATCAGCGGCAAGGTCTTCTTGAACACGTCGACGAAGAACCCTTCGCCGGCGGGCAGCAGCAGGTGCAGGACATTGAAGACGTGGGTGGTGAACGGCTCACCCGGCACGTAGTGCAGCGGCAGCTTCGCCCAATCGAAGTCGACGTCGCGTGCCTCGAGAACTAGTCGTTCGTGATCGCGCCCCTCGTGATGAGACTGAGCTCCCCGACGTGGCAGATGAGGGCCGACAGCGTCGTCGTTGACCGTGAACATCGTGCACCCCTGCCTTCAGCGCAGCTTTACAAATCGAGCCTAATGTCTAAAACTCGTTTCGCAAGCAGCATACCCGGTACCCCCGGTATCGGGAATCCCCGGGCAGTTAGATGGGCGCCGCACCGCGCAAGTGCTCGAAGATCAGCGACGTCTGGGTGCCCGCGACGTCGGCGTCGGCATTGAGGTTTTCGACGACGAACGAGCGCAGGTCCTCGGTGTCGCGAGCGGCAACGTGCAGGATGAAATCATCGGCACCGGCCAGGAAGTAGACATCCATCACCTGGGGTCTGCGACGAATCTGCTGGATGAAGTCGCGGATCTTGCCGCGGGCGTGGGACTGCAGGCTGACCGAGATCATCGCCTGCAGCGGCAATCCGACCGCGACCGGGTCGATGTCGGCGTAGAAGCCCCGAATGACGCCCGAGTCCAGCAACCTCCGGACCCGGCCGTGACAGGTCGACGCGGCGATGTCGAGTTCCGCCGCCAGCGCACTATTGGTGATGCGGGCGTCCGCGTGCAACAGGCTCAAAATTTTGCGGTCCACATCGTCGAGACCGACAGGCCGAAGATCCTTCGACCCGGTCGCGGTAGCGACGGCAACTTCCGTTATTTCTACGGGCATTTGCTGATTCTACAGGCGTGTCTTCGCGGTATTTGAGCGATCATCGAACGTTCTTCACAATTGAACATATGCACGTCGGAATCCCCACCGAGACCAAGAACAACGAGTTCCGGGTGGCCATCACCCCATCCGGCGTCGCCGAGCTGACCCGCCGCGGCCACGAAGTCGTGATCCAGGCCGGCGCCGGCGAAGGCTCAGCGATCGCCGACGGCGATTTCAAGGCCGCGGGTGCGCAACTGGTCGCCACGGCAGACGAGGTGTGGGGCGAGGCCGATCTGGTGCTCAAGGTCAAGGAGCCGACACCGATCGAATACGGCCGGATGCGGCGCGGGCAAACCCTGTTCACCTACCTGCACTTGGCCGCGTCCCGCACCTGCACCGAGGCACTGTTGGCGTCGGCCACCACATCGATCGCCTACGAGACCGTCCAGACCGCCGACGGCGCGTTGCCGCTGCTGGCGCCGATGAGCGAGGTCGCCGGCCGGCTGTCGGCGCAGGTCGGTGCCTATCACCTGATGCGCACCCACGGCGGACGCGGCGTGCTGATGGGCGGCGTGCCCGGTGTCGAGCCGGCC
>JAFAID010000510.1 GCA_019236925.1 Mycobacterium sp.
GACCGCCGATCCGACCCGGCCGTTGTCGTCGATGGACCTGGATGACGGTGCCCACACCCGCCTGGACGGGTGGCGCAACCGGGCGGCGTCGGCGCCCGAATACCACGACAACGGCGGTGGTCATGCTCCGGCTACCCAGGTCGAGCACATCCTGGCCGGCATCTACGCCAAAGTGCTGGGGGTAGACCGCGTCGGGGTCGACGAGTCGTTTTTCGACCTCGGCGGGGATTCGCTTTCCGCGATGCGGGTGATCGCGGCGATCAACACAGCCCTTGATGTCCGCATTGCGGTACCGACCTTGTTTCACGCACCGTCCATTACAAGCTTGAGCCAGAAGTTGAGCCGACCCGGTAGTAGGTGGAGGAACGTTCCACCGTGAGCCCGACTCCGGGTGTATTCGCACCCTGCTGTCGTACCGGCCGGCCGGACGGCAAGGAGGATCGGTGAAGACCGTTTCAAAAGCATTGGTATTCGGGGTCGTTCAGCTTGTCGTATTGGGCTTGCTGTTGTTTTTGCCTGCCGGCACGTTCGATTACTGGCAAGCATGGGTGTTAGTGGCGCTCGGTATCTCAGCGTGGATGTCGGCCCTTTACTTGCTGCGTGCAGATGGCGCGACGCTCCAAGGACGTACGAGCGGGGGGCCGACGGCAGAGGCCCGGATGGCGCAAAAGGTCGCTATCGGTGGCTTATGGCTGTCATTGGCGACGATGCTTCTATTCAGCGCCCTTGACCATCGCTTTGGTTGGTCGTCAGTCCCAACGGCGATCTCCTTGGCTGGCGATGTTTTGGTGGCGGTTGGACTGGCTGTACCGGTGCTGGTGGTCATTCAGAACAGCTACGCTGCCGCAACCGTCCGAGTGGGAGCAGGCCAGGAAGTCGTCTCGACTGGTCTGTATAGGTTGGTGCGGCACCCGATGTACACCGGCAATGTGATCATGATGGTCGGCATCCCCCTCGCGCTCGGTTCCTACTGGGGACTCGTCTTCGTCGTACCCGGCCTGATCGTGCTCGCCTGGCGCATCCGTGACGAGGAGAAGCTGCTCGGAGAAAAGCTGGCCGGATACCGCGAGTACACGCAGAAGGTTCACTATCGCCTCGTGCCGTGTATGTGGTGACGGCCGCACGGCCTGCACCTGCCTAATGCTGCCCTGTTCAACTTGCGTCAAACACGCGTGCGGGGGTCGTGCGCGGAGTAACATCGCGCGTCATTCGGGGGCCGCGCCGGATCGGCGACATGGCGTACCCATGGGAAAGGAAGACCGATGAGACACGCGACGCATATCGGTCGATTGACCATGCTGGCCGCCGGGCTGGGCATTGGAGCGGCGCTGGCCTGGACGCCAGGGGTTGCCTTGGCCGACCCGTCCACAATGCTTACGCCTACCGAGATTGCGGATATCGACAAAGTGCTGGTTGCGCTATTAGACCCCAGCGGCGCGCCCATACAGGTCTCGATCAACGGGATGGATTTGTTCCCGACAGACGGCAACACCGCCACGGCCAGCTCGGGCATGGGCGACATCGCGATCGCCGTCGGCGACGGCGCCAACTCCATCTCCGCCGGCCCCGCATTTCCCTTCGGCATCAGCTTGGGCAGCGGCATCGGTGACGTCACATTCGCCAACGGCACCAATAGCACCGCCGACGCCGGGGTGATAGGCAACGCCAACTTTGACTTCGTATACGCCAACGGCACCGGTAGCTTCGCCAACGCCGAGTTGGGCGGCAACCTTGACATCGCCAGCGCCGTCGGCGACGGTAGCAAGTCCACAGTCGGAGTCGGCGACAGCTTTGACCTCGCCAGCGCCAACGGCGCCAACAGCTCTGCCGATGTCGGCTTGGGCAATTATGACCTCGCACTCGCCAACGGCACCGACAGCATCGCAACCGCTGGCGTGGGCAACGATGACGTCTCCTCGGCTTTCAGCGGTGGCAACGCGGACGCCGGCGGCTTCGCTTCCACCGCATTGGCCAGCGACGGAGGTAAAGCCACCAGCGAGGGCGGCTTCTTTGACTCCGCATACGGCAGCGGCACCAACGTCACCGCCCTTGCCGACGGCGACAGTGCCATCGCCAGCGCCACCGGTACCAACGCCGAGGCGAACGCTGTCGGCGGCATCGGCGACCTCGCCTCCGTCATCAACACGGGCAGCGCTTTCGACCAGGCCATTGCGGGCGGCACCATCGGCGGTCCCATCGGTTACCATGACCTCGCCACAATCATTGGCACTGGCAGCACCGCCATCGCCGGCTCTGACCTCACCACAGCCGGCAATTTCGATGATGCCGTCGTCTTCGGCGACATGCTCAACGCGATAGCTACCGGCAAAGACTTCCTGGTCGACATACTGCCATCGCTCTTTTGAGGTCGCTGCCGTAAGCCGACGAGCGTAAAGACCTGTCAATCAGGCGAATTCACTGTGCGGCGCTCGGCCGCCCGTGGTGAGGTCCGTTCGTGGCTGCTTTCGCCCGAACGCCGGCGTCTTTGATATCCGCCGCACTTCTTTCGCCTCGTACAGCTGATTATCGGCGGCGCACAAAAGGTCGGTGAATTCCATGCCGGCGATCGTCGTGGCGACACCAAGGCTTGCCGTGATGCACTCGGTGTCGGGAAGCGCCCGGAATTGAGCGCGTCGGAGATCGCGGCGAATTCGTTCGCAAAATTCCAGGGCGCCGCGGTCGGTCGACCCGGTCAAGTACATAGCGAACTCGTCGCCGCCGATCCGGCCCAGCAGGTCCGACGGACGCGCCGACGCTCGCAGCAGCACGCAAAGATCGCGCAGCACTTCGTCGCCGACGATATGCCCGTACCGGTCGTTGATCGGCTTGAAATTGTCGAGGTCACAAACGACGAGGCTCGACACGACGTGATCGCGTGCGGTGAGCAACTGCTCGACTCGCGCCTGAAATCCGCGGCGATTCAATACCCCGGTGAGCATGTCGGTGTCACGTTCATGGCGTAACGTCCCGACGACCGTCGCCAGTTCCTGCACGGTGATCGTCCCGGCTATCAGCGCCGCCAACCTCGCCTTGCGAGACGTGAAAACCGAATCGTCTGCCGCCTCCGTGCCGCTGCCGGCGGAGCTCACAGCGATCTTGCGGCGGCATCGCCTTCCTCAGTTCGGCGACCGAGGAACGTCAACTGAGGGAACGGAAGAGCCGGCTTGGCGGAATGCTGGTGGAGAAACAGGAGTGGTTCGTTCGATTGATCACGCAGGGAGTGAGCAACTCCCAGGCGTGTCAGGTCGTAGGTGTCAACCGCAGGACGGGGACACGCTGATTTCTCGCTGCGCCAACAAGATTCGAACTCAAGCTCAGCATCGTGCACCTCCGGACCGCTAGTTTCGGTATCTCACTTTGCGGCCTCAGCCATCTTTGCTGCGACCCACCGGCCCAGCGGCGGAACGGCGTGCGACAGCACGTACATGAGGTGGGCTTCGGCGGCGATCGGTGCCACTGCGCGATCGCGGTCGACCGCCCGCAAGATGTGGGGCGCGGCCCGCTCGGCGGTGTAGCCGCGCTTCTGATACATCGCGGCGACGCGCGCACGACGCGCATCGGCGTCGCCGCTTCCGCGAAAGGGCGTGCTCTTGGTGATCGGGGTGTTGATCAAGCCGGGGCAGACGGCGGTGACGCCAATGCCGTGGGTCTTGAGTTCGCTGCGCAGCGCCTCCGACAGCCCCAGCACGGCGAACTTGGTGGCGCTGTAGGCCGTCAGTTGAGGATTTGCCAGCAGGCCTGCGGTGGAGGAGAGATTGACGACGTGACCGCCGCGGCCGGATGCGATCATGCCCGGAAGAAACGCGTTACAACCGTGTACCACGCCCATCAGGTTGATCGAGACCAGCCGATCCCAGTCATTGAGGTCGGTGTCGAGAAACCCGCCGATCAGGCCAACGCCGGCGTTGTTGACCAGGATGTCCACCCCGCCGAAGCGGCTGAACGTTTCGGTGGCGAATGCGCCCATCAAGTCGGGGTCGGACACGTCGACCCGGCACGTCACGACATTACGCCCGTGGCCTCGGGCGGCGTCGGCGGTGTCGCCCAAAGCGGGTTCGTTGATGTCGCACAACGCGAGGTTGGCGCCACGGCGGGCGCATAGCAGCGCCAGTTCACGGCCGATGCCGCTTCCTGCTCCGGTGATGGCCACCACGCGGCCGGTGAGATCGGCGGTCGTGATCTTACGGCGAGGTGTGTTCATGTCGGCAAAGTTACGCGCGACGGCCCAGGCTGTGGGCTCGCGGCGTCGCTCTTCGGGTCGATCTGGATCTTCGCGTGCGCCTCGGGGTCGCCGAGAGCGTCGAACGCGGCGTCGACCCCGGGCAGCCCGACCGTCCCGGTGATGAGCGGGGCGGCGTTCACCTTGCCGTCGGCGAGCATGTGCAGCGTGTCGCGGAACTCGAGCGGCGTGTAGGCAAGCACGAACCGCAGGTCGATTTCCTTGTTGATGGCCATCGACGGCCGGATGTGGTCGGTGCCCATGCACACGCCGACCACGACGACGCGTGAGAACAGCGGTGCGCCCGTGATGATGCCCTCGATGATGCCTGGGACGCCGACACACTCGAAGATGACCGGGTGCTTGGGCGTCGTCGCGCCCACAGCCTCGGCGGCGCGCCAGATGTGCCACCAGGGCAGCCGCAGCCGCTGGAGCTTTTCGACGGTGCCGGCGGCGAGGTCGAAGGCGTCAAGCATGCCCTTGAGATGCCCGTGGCCGCCGCCCGCATCGTAGGGCGAGTCCTGCGCGGGATCGACGACGGCGTCCGCGCCGCACGCGGTCGCGAGCGCGCGCCGGCCGGGCGAGAAGTCGCTCGCGATCACGGTGCACACCCCGTGCGCCTTGAGCATGCAGATCACGGCCAGACCGATCGGCCCGCACCCGATCACGATCGCCACGTCGCCCTTGCCCACCTCGCCGCGCAGAACGGCGTGCCAGGCCACGGCCATCGGGTCGGTTAGCGCGGCGATTTCGGGCGCCAACCCGTTCGGGACGGGGAACGCCAGCGACTGCTCGACCACAGCCTTCTCGGCGTAGGCGCCCGGCGCCGCGGCCGACAGCCCCATCAAATGCGCCGCCTTACCGCGCCGCAGCAGCGGCATGGCAACGACTCGTGTACCGGTCCGCGGCGTCTTGCGGGTGCGGGGGCCGTGGTCGATGACCTCGCCGCAGAATTCGTGTCCGAACACGACCTGCTGATCCGACCGCATGAAGCCGTGGTAGCCGGACTCGGCCATCACCTCGGCGACCTCGTCGCAGTGGTGACGCGCATGCAGGTCCGAGCCGCAGATGCCACACCGCAGCACCTCGATCAGCAACTGCCCCTCGGCTGGCGTTGCGGTTGGCCGGTCGACCACCTCGAGCTTCGCGTTG
>JAFAID010000516.1 GCA_019236925.1 Mycobacterium sp.
GCACGCCTGGCGTTGGTCGCCGGTGAACGCGACATCGAGGCCGGGACCGTCGGCGTGAAGGATCTTTCGACGGGTGAGCAAGTCGATGTGGCGACGGACTCCGTTGTTGCCGAGGTTCTTTCGCGTTTAGTTCGGTAGCTGGCGGACGAAATCCGCGACAGCGAGCCCGATTTCGTCCGGGCTGTCCTCCTGGATGAAATGCACGCCAGGAACCGTGATTTCGGTCAGGTTTCGCCAGGTGCGGACGTAGTCGCGGATTCGCCCGGTGACAATCGCGCCGGGGTCGGCGTTGATGAACAGCTTCGGCACGTCGCTTTCGGCCAGCCAGCTCCGATACCCGTCGACCACGGCGACCACCTCGGCCGGCTCGCCGTCGATCGGGATGTTGCGCGGCCACGACAACGTGGGCCGTCGGTCCTCGCCGGGATTGGCGAATGGCTGCCGATAGTGGTCCATCTCCTCGTCGGACAGCCGGCGCCGGATGGCACCCGGGAGTACAGCCTCAACGAAGATGTTCTGGTCCAACACCATTGACTCGCCGTTGGGAGACCGGAAACCCTGGAACACGCCCCGCACGCTGCCATGAAAATCCGGCCAGGTCATCGGCGTGACGATTGCCTCCATGAATGCGATGCCGGCCACCCGGTCGCGGTGCTGGTTAGCCCAGTCGAAACCGAGCGCCGATCCCCAGTCGTGTAGCACCAAGATCACCCGATCACCGAGATCGAGGGCATCCCAAAGACCGAACAGGTATTCACGCTGCTCGGCGTACTGATAGCGGTCGGGCCCGGACGGGCTGAGCTTGTCCGACCCGCCCATTCCGATCAGGTCACACGCGACCAGCCGGCCCAGACCCTCCAGATGCGGCATCACGTTGCGCCATAGATACGACGAGGTCGGGTTGCCGTGCTGGAAGACGATCGTCGTGCCGTCAGGTCCGTCGCCTTCGTCGACATAGGCCATCCGCTTGCCCGCGATCTCCCGGTAGCGCAGCTGCCCGTACGGTCTGGCGCTCAGCATGGTTTTCCCTCTTTCGCATCGCGTGATGTAGATCAGCCTCTCATGTCACAGCAATCAGGGCGGAGAGCGATGTGCCTTGGTGCCCGGCGCGTGCTAGCCCTGCGTGACGAGGCCCGCCAGTTGTCGCTCGTAGCCGGGCACATCGGCACATCCCAAACTTCCGGGGACTGCTGAGAATATTGGGAGTGTCAAGTCCGGCTGTGCTTGACCTGGTTGAACGGCACCCCGCGATCGGCGGCGTACTCGCGCGGAAAGCCCAGTACCCGTTCGCCAATCACGTTGCGGGCCATTTCCGTTGTGCCGCCGCCGAGCGCCGCGGTTTGACGGGACAAGTAACGTTCGCCGACGAAGAGCAGCTCGGCAGGCCCGTCGACGACGCCGGCGCTGCCGGCGATCGCCAGTGCGGTGTCGACCTCGAGCGAAACTTCCTCGGCCTGGAAAAGCCGGATCAGCGAACCGGCCGTCGCCGGGAGTGAGCCGTCCAACACGCCGCGGTAGACGTGGTCGATCAACTGCTCCCACACCGCGCGGTGCGTCAGCGCGCGACCGGCGGCTTCACGGACACGTCCGTTGTCGGTCAGCCCGGCCGCCCGCAGCAGCGCGGTGTAGTCGGGCGGCTGTTCCTGGTTGTTTTCGCTGCCGCTGCCGCTGGCGAATTCCGAGCCGCCGCCGACTGCGCGCCGCTCGTGATACAGCTGGCGCGAGGCTACCTCCCAGCCCTTGCCGACCTCGCCGACCACGGCGTCGTCGGTGAGTTCGAGGTCGTCGAAGAACTCCTCGCAGAACTCAGTGGACCCGTTGACCTGCTTGATCCTGCGCAGCGTGATCCCCGGGCTGTCCATCCGCGCCAGGAACATCGTCAGGCCTTCGTGCTTGGGCACATCCCAATTCGTTCTGGCCAGCAGCAGGCCATAGTCGGCGGCGAAGGCTCCGGTGCTCCAGGTCTTGGCGCCGTTGATTACCCACTTGTCGCCGCGCCGCTCGGCGCGCGTGATCACACCCGCCAAATCCGAGCCGCCGCTGGGTTCCGACAGCAACTGGACGAGCACCTCGTCGCCACGCAAAGCCGCCGAAATGTGTTGCCGTTTCTGTTCTTCGCTACCGGTGTCGAGGATCGTCGGACAACAGATGGTGAAGGTTGGAGTATTCAAGATCAGCGGCATTTCGTAGCAAGCGCTTTCGGCGTCGAATGCCTTCTGATACTCGATATCCAGCCCGAGCCCGCCGTACTCGGTGGGGAAGCAGATGCCGGCGAACCCGCCGTCATAGAGTTGGCGCTGCAATTCGCGGACGTGCCGCCATGACACCTCGTCGCCGCGGTCGGCGTAAGGCGGATCTTGCGGGTCGATGCGCGGCATGGTGTCGGCGAGCCACGTGCGGGCCCGCTCGGCGAACGCCGCCACCGATTCGCCTGCGTGCGCCGACGCTGTGTCGGTCACGACGGCAGCTTGCGTGAATGCATTTGACGTCTCCGGAGAGTCACACTGGCCTGAAACGGTAATGACGTTACCACCAGGTTGGCCTCATACCACGAGGGGCGTCAGGCCGGCGTTATCACGCTCCGGCGCCGCCGTCCGCGGTGGCGGTCACGATGACGCTCACTGTGCTCGCACCGTTGTCTGACGCGATCACCAGTTCGGGGGCATCGGGGGCCGAGACAACCTGTCCGCCGGTGACGCTCACCTCGTAGCCGTTCGGGAACTCGACGGCCGGCACCGAGATGGTGGTCTGCGAGCCGCCGGGGAAGCTGCCCAGACCGTCGGCCTCCGCGGTGGAGTAGCTGAAGTCGAAGGTCCCGTTGTCAAACGAGAAGGAAGTCGGGGTGCCAGAAATCACCTGCGGGTACGGCTCGGCGAGCGTGTCCAGGTTCGCGGTGTTGACGTTGGTGCCGGTCGGTGGCAGTTCGGGGTTGTAGACCAGCGACTCCGAGCTCGGCGGAGACGCGGTGGTGGTGATGTCGCCCTGGCCGCTGTAGGCCCATTCCGTCCAACCAAG
>JAFAID010000199.1 GCA_019236925.1 Mycobacterium sp.
GCAGCGATCTCGTCGACCACACTCTGCGCGGCGCTGCCGCCACTTGCGGGTGACCCGTCCAGGCCCACACCGATGTCGTTGACCACAACGCGCGCGCCCTCGGCGGCGAAAGCCAGAGCGTGCGCGCGCCCGATACCACCGCCCGCTCCGGTGACGATGACGACGCGGCCGTCGACTATCCCCATTTTCTGCCCATTCTTCCCGTCTCCTCTACTTGATCGCCCTGGCGTTTGTTGTCGCCAGATAGTGCGGCGGCTCGCCCCCGCCGTGGACCTCCAACGACGCGCCGCTGATGTAGGACGCCGCATCCGAGGCTAAAAACGCTGCGGCCCAACCGACATCGACAGGTGTGGCCATCCGGCCGAGCGGCACGTTCTTGGAGATCGCGGCGATGGACTCGGCGTCGCCATAGAACAGCTCGGCCTGCTCGGTCTCGACCATGCCGACCACGCAGGCATTCACCCGCACCTTGGGCCCCCATTCCACCGCCAGTGTCTGCGTGAGGCTCTCCAGGCCGGCCTTGGCCGCCCCGTACGCTCCCGTGCCCGGCGATGGCCGGCGGCCGCTGAGACTGCAGATGTTGACGATCGACCCGCCGCGCTCCTGGTTCTGCATCTTGTCGTTGGCGAACTGCGAAACCAGCAGCGCACCAATCAGATTGAGTTCGATGATCTTACGGTTGAATTTCGGGCTGGACTCCGCGGTCAGCACGTAAGGCGACCCCCCGGCGTTGTTGACGACGACGTCGAGTTGGCCGTGCCGCTCGACGATCTCATCGATCATCGCCTTGACGGCCTCCTCGTCGCGGACGTCGCAGGAATGGAACTCGTAAGGCAGGCCCTCGACCGCGCGCCGGGCACAGGTCACCACGGTGGCGCCCTGTCCGGCAAAGACTGAGCTGATGCCGGCGCCGACCCCCCGAACGCCGCCCGTCACCAGAATGACCCGGCCGGCGAGCCCGAAGCTGATCGCAGGGACTCCTTCGGCGTGGGTCACTGTGCTAGCGTACCAAGCAAGTGCTTGCTTAGGTAATCGTCCCCCAAGGAAGTGGCTGAGGATCTCGATGACAATCACGTCACGCACCACCGAACCGGGGATAGTCGCGGTCACCGTCGACTTTCCCCCCGTCAACGCCATCCCCTCGCGCGGCTGGTTCGAACTCGCCGACGCGCTCACCGCCGCCGGCGAAAACCCGGAGACGCACGCAGTGATCTTGCGAGCAGAGGGCCGCGGCTTCAACGCTGGCGTGGACATCAAGGAGATGCAGCGCACCGAAGGGTTCACCGCGCTGATCGACGCCAACCGGGGCTGCTTCGCCGCCTTCCGGGCCGTCTACGAATGCGCGGTGCCGGTGATCGCCGCGGTCAACGGTTTCTGCGTCGGCGGCGG
Organism: Mycobacterium sp.; assembly: GCA_019236925.1. Taxonomy (GTDB): domain Bacteria; phylum Actinomycetota; class Actinomycetes; order Mycobacteriales; family Mycobacteriaceae; genus Mycobacterium. The sequence goes on from JAFAID010000199.1 coordinate 1,390, forward strand.
TATCGGCTTGGTGGGCAACGCCGACGTGATCGTGGCCTCCGACGATGCGACTTTCGGGCTGCCCGAGGTCGAACGCGGCGCGCTGGGTGCGGCCACCCACCTGTCCCGATTGGTGCCACAGCACATGATGCGACGACTGTTCTTCACCGCGGCCACCGTGGACGCCGCCACCCTGCATCACTTCGGCTCGGTGCACGAGGTGGTGCCGAGGGAGGAGTTGGACGAAGCCGCACTGCGGGTGGCGCGCGACATCGCCGCTAAGGACACCCGGGTGATTCGGGCGGCCAAGGAGGCGCTGAACCTGATCGACGTCCAGCGGGTCAACTCCAGTTACCGCATGGAGCAAGGCTTTACCTTCGAGCTCAATCTCGCCGGGGTGTCCGACGAACACCGCGACTCGTTCGCCGGTGCGGCGAAGGGCAAGAAGTCGTAATGGCCGACAAGCGGACCACTCTCGACGAGGCTGTCGCGCCGCTGCATAGCGGCATGACCATCGGCATCGGCGGTTGGGGGTCGCGGCGCAAACCGATGGCGTTTGTGCGCGCTCTGCTGCGCACGGACGTCACGGATTTGACCGTGGTTACCTACGGCGGACCGGATTTGGGGCTGCTGTGCTCGGCCGGCAAGGTTCGACGCGTCTACTACGGGTTCGTCTCGCTGGACTCGCCGCCGTTCTACGACCCCTGGTTCGCCAAAGCCCGCACCAGTGGATCCATCGAGGCCAGGGAGATGGACGAGGGCATGCTGCGTTGCGGACTGCAGGCCGCGGCGCAGCGGTTGCCTTTCCTGCCTATTCGCGCCGGGCTGGGCAGTTCGGTCCCGGACTTTTGGGCGGGCGAACTTCAGACGGTAACCAGCCCTTACCCGGCGCCGGACGGCCGACACGAGGTGCTGATCGCAATGCCGGCGCTGCGGCTTGATGCGGCGTTCGTGCATCTCAACCTCGGTGATTCCCAAGGCAATGCCGCATACACCGGCATCGATCCCTACTTCGACGACCTGTTCCTGATGGCCGCCGAGAAGCGCTACCTGTCGGTGGAGCGCGTCGTCTCGACCGAGGAGCTCATAAAAGCCGTGCCACCACAAGCGTTGCTGGTGAACCGGATGATGGTCGACGCCGTGGTGGAAGCGCCGGGTGGCGCCCACTTCACCACCGCCGCGCCGGATTACGGCCGAGACGAAAAGTTTCAGCGACACTACGCCGAGGCGGCTTCCAGCGAAGATGGCTGGCAGAAATTCGTGCAGACCTACCTGTCGGGTTCTGAAGCCGACTACCAGGCAGCAGTGCGTCGGTTCGGCGAGGAGGCATCAAAGTGACCACCACCCGAGCGGAAGTATGCGCGGTCGCCTGCGCCGAGTTATTCAGGGATGCAGGCGAAATCATGGTCAGCCCGATGACCAACATGGCCTCGGTCGGCGCGCGGCTGGCGCGCTTGACCTTCTCCCCGGACATTCTGCTGACCGACGGCGAGGCGCAGCTGCTGGCGGACACCCCGGCGCTGGGCAAGACCGGACCCGTCGAAGGCTGGATGCCGTTCGGCCGGGTGTTCGAGACGCTGGCATGGGGCCGGCGGCACGTGGTGATGGGCGCCAACCAGGTTGATCGCTTTGGCAATCAGAACATCTCGGCGTTCGGGCCGCTGCAGCACCCGACGCGGCAGATGTTCGGCCTCCGCGGCGCGCCCGGCAATGCGATCAACCACGCCACCAGCTACTGGGTGGGCAACCATTCGAAGCGGGTGTTCTGCGATGCCGTCGATGTGGTCTGCGGCATCGGCTGGGACAAGGTGGACACCGACAACCCGGCATTCCGGTTCGCCAATACCTACCGGGTGGTGTCCAATCTCGGGGTGTTCGACTTCGGCGGACCGGACCATACAATGCGGGCGCTGACGTTGCACCCGGGTGTTTCGCCCGATGATGTCCGGGAGGCCACCTCGTTCGAGGTGCACGGCCTCGACGCGGCGGAGGAGACCAGGCTGCCCACCGACGACGAATTGCACCTGATCCGCGAGGTTGTCGATCCTAAAGCATTGCGCGACCGAGAGATACGTTCATGAGATTGCGCACCCCGCTGACCGAGCTGGTCGGAATCGAGCACCCGGTGGTGCAGACGGGAATGGGGTGGGTGGCCGGCGCCCGGCTGGTTTCGGCGACGGCCAACGCAGGCGGGCTGGGCATCTTGGCCTCGGCCACCATGACCCTTGACGAACTGGCCACCGCGATCGCGAAGGTCAAGGCGACCACCGACAAGCCGTTCGGTGTCAACATCCGCGCCGACGCCGGCGACGCAGTCGACCGGGTGGATTTGATGATCCGCGAAGGTGTCAAGGTCGCGTCATTCGCGCTGGCGCCGAAGCAAGAGCTGATCAGCAAGCTCAAAGACGCTGGTGCGGTGGTTATTCCGTCGGTCGGACTTGCCAAGCATGCCCGCAAGGTGGCCTCCTGGGGTGCTGATGCGGTGATCGTGCAGGGCGGCGAGGGTGGCGGACATACCGGGCCTATCGCCACGACGCTGCTGCTGCCGTCGGTGCTCGATGCGGTCAGCATCCCGGTTATCGCTGCGGGCGGCTTCTTCGACGGTCGCGGGCTGGCCGCAGCGTTGTCGTACGGCGCGGCCGGGGTGGCCATGGGTACCCGGTTTTTGCTGACCTCGGATTCCACCGTGCCTGACGCGGTCAAGCAACGCTATCTACAGGCCGGCCTGGACGGGACCGTCGTCACCACCCGCGTCGACGGCATGCCGCACCGGGTGTTGCGGACCGGGCTGGTCGAGAAGCTGGAAAGTGGCTCGCGGGCACGGGGATTCACGGCCGCGGTACGTAATGCCGCGAAGTTTAAGAAAATGTCGCAGATGACGTGGGCGTCGATGATTCGCGACGGCCTGGCGATGCGGCACGGCAAGGAGCTCACTTGGTCGCAAGTGGTGATGGCCGCGAACACCCCGATGCTGCTGAAAGCCGGCCTGGTCGAGGGCAATACCGACGCCGGCGTGCTGGCTTCCGGCCAGGTTGCCGGCATCGTCGAGGACCTGCCGTCGTGCGAAGAGCTTATCCAGGCGATCGTCGGCGAGGCCGTCAAACACCTACAGTCGGCCTCGGCATTCGTTCAGTGACCGATCAGCCGTGATCAGGACTCCACGACCATCAGCGTGTGCCCGGTCGGGTCACGGAACCAGAACATCGGTGGAACCGGCTCGCCCATTCGCGACACCTGCGCATCGACGTCGACGCCGAGTTCCTTCATCGTGGCGTGTGTGGCGTCGATGTCGCTGGTGGTCAACGTGATACCGGTCTCGGTCGGCTCCACGGGTCCGCGGTCCGGCGGGGGTGGAGCAAGCGCGATGCCGGTGATGCCCTCGGGTGGGTAAACCTCGATCCATCGATAGCCGCCACCGAACGGCTGGTCGGTTCGCTTCTCGAACCCTAGCGACTCGTAGAACGCCACCGCCTTTTCCTGGTCAGGCGTGGGCAAGCACACGAGGCTAATCGTCGTCAGGCCGGTTGTCGTGGTGGTCATCTTGCTCCTTCTGGTTGGGCGGTTCCGTACGCTCGTGCGATGTCCTGCGAGCCGGCCCAGCGGCTGTAGGTGGGGGACTGCGGCCAGCCGTCCGGTGAGTCCTGCCACTCTTCCTGACGCCCGTACGGCAGTAGGTCGATCAACGCGAATGAGTGACTCAGTTGTTCGGTGCCACGGCCGTCGGTGTGCCAGGTCCGGTACACCCGATCACCGTCGCGCAAAAAGACATTCACGGCGAACCCGCCACCCGGCGGAGCGCCGACATCGGCGCCGAACGGGCTGTTGGCCGTCGAGTACCAGGTCATCCGGTTTCCCACCCGGCGCTTGTATGCGAGCGCTTCGTCGATAGGGCCCTGCGTGACGATGACGAACCGGGCGTCCCAGTTGTCCAGAAACTCCAGCCGGGTGAACTGGGAGGTGAACCCGGTGCAGCCCGGGCACTGCCACTCCTCACCCGGGAACCACATGTGGTTATAGACGATGAGCTGCCGTTTGCCGTCGAACACGTCGACCAACCGCACCGGTCCGTTCTCGGATTCCAAGACATAATCAGGCATCTCGACCATCGGCAGCCTTCGCCGCTGCGCGGCGATCGCGTCCAGCTCACGGGTGGCCGCCTTTTCCCGAACACGCAGCGCATCCAATTCGCGCTGCCAAACCTCCCGGTTCACGACCGGTGGTAATCCTGCAGTTTTCACGACAAAAAATCCCCCGTTACCATGTTCACGGCGTACACATTGGCTATGTTCACACCGTACACTTCGACCCGGAGGAGGGTCAAGGGTGAGTGACGCAAAGACCGGTTACCACCACGGAGATCTGCGCGCGGCGCTGATCGAGGCCGGCCTGCAACTCACCCGGGCCGGCGGGCCGGAAGCGCTCACCATCCGGGAAGCGACTCGGCGGGTTGGGGTTTCACCTAATGCCGCGTACCGCC
>JAFAID010000624.1 GCA_019236925.1 Mycobacterium sp.
GCCGCATTCTGCGGAGTACTGCTCGTCGTGGTTCTTGACCCAGTGAAGTTTCATGAGGGGTGGGGGTAATAGTCCGGTGGGCAATCTGATGCGGCATACGCCGGTGATGCGACACTAATAGTCTAGTCATAGCCGCCAGGACGCCCGACAGGCTGGCGAGTCACCATTGCCAGACTGATGGGGCTGGGGCTGAAGCGCTGGAGGGTGCGCGCGGTACGGCCACCCCTCCAGCGATGAATTCGTCAAACGCCAGCGTCTTCCGGCGCCCATATTGGCCGACGCGTTTGTTGTGGCCTGTGCGGCGAACGCGCGGCCGCCAGCGCGGCCGCGAGCCCGCCCTGAGTCGAAGTCTGCGGTGGAGGCTGGCCCTTGCGCAGCATCGCGATCAGCTCGCGGTAAGGGCCGATCAAATAAACGGTGTCGCCGGCTGTCATTCGGGCGTCGCGGCGGGGGCGCAAGCTGACCGGACCGTCCGGGCCGATGATCGCGATGACGCGGGTTTCGGTAGCCAGATCCGCCATTCGCCGTCCATCTAGCTCGCTGCCCGCCGCCACAAGCATTGCGCCGACCATGAAGGCACGCTGCCCAACCCAAAACGTCCCGAGCACCTGCAGGCCCATTGCGGCGCCGATGAACCAGGGGACTGCCAGGTCAACGACCGACCGTACGTTTTCGAAACCGAACCGCCGGTTCACCGCAGTGCTCAGCGCGCGGCCTTGAACGCGCATGACGATCGGCACCTTGGTATCGGATCCCAAGATCTCAAGCAGGACGATCCCGGTCTCGATGTTCTTCATGTCATGCCCGGCCACCACCGCCACTCCGCGGGCGCGATCGACGCGCGCTGATTCCAGCGTCTGGCGCATTGTCGAGTCTCCGAAAATCACCGGCACATCGAGTTCGGCCGCGGCCGGCAGGAAGCGGTTGCTCTCGTCTTGCTCGATGACCAGGACGTCGTATCCGGCAGCGGTCAGATCACTGACGACGCGGATGCCAGTTGAACCGAGTCCGATCACGACGACGTGGTCACGCATATGACGTGCCCGCCGGAGACCGGCCATTTTGACGAAGCGGCGCGACAGCATCAGGTCCGCCAGGAACGCCACGAGGACGGCGGTTACTATCACGCCGCCGAACATCAACCCGACGGCGAACAGTCGCAACCACGGGGTTTCGTGGGCGAAGCTGAAATCGCCATAGCCCACGGTCGTAATCGTCTCGGAGGCGAAGTACAGGGCGTCGATCCACGTCATCCGTGGGTTCTGGTAAGTGAAGCGAAACACGGCTGTCGCGCCGAGCGTGAGGAACAGCGCGAAGGCCAACGAGGGAAAAAGCAACGGGTTCGCGTCGTCGCGCACGGCGCGCGCGGCGTCGATGGCGCGGCGCACCCGCGAGTTGCCAGAGCGTGTCGCGGTCCTGGGAGGCACGGTGATCCCGCGGGCTTCCAATTCGTCTTTGAGGCCGATCATCGAAGTCCAGTCACCGGCGTAGACCTGCAGATCCCGTCCCGGACACGGCACCACCTCGCCGGGGGCAGGTGAGTTCTTGCCGTGGACCACCGCCACCGGTGCCAGGTCGGCGTAGATCTCGCGCAGCGTCCCATCGCGCGGCGCCTCAGCTCCCCAGACGACGAATTCCATACCAGCAGCTTCGAACTGGTGCGCGTTACGCGACAGAACTGCCTCGACGACGGATGGTGCCGCGAGGTCGGCGACATCCAAAATTGCGCCGGGGCCGTTGACGCCGGCCACCGCTTCACGCAGCACGTCGTTGCCCAGACGCGCCACAACACGGACAGTTGAGCTATATTCTCTTGCCAGCAAAGCGATTTCAAGATTCACCGCGTCATTGGGCCCAGCGCAGACGACGGCGCGCGCACGATGCACGCCGGCGCCGAGCAGATCGGCGGCGGTGTTGATCTGGATGATCCGCGCGCCGGCGCCCCTGAGCTCCTCGGCGATCGTCTTCGCCAGCGGATCGTCACCGGCGACGATGATTTCACGATGCATGATCTCGCGCACCTGGCGGGGAGCAGGTTGGCCGGCACGCTTTGTAACATGGCCGATCGTGACATTCGGCCGTTGGATTATGTTGTGCGGCATAGATACTCCCACGGTGTCTCGGTCAAGTGACTATCGGCCGCCAGTATCACGACTTTGCACGTGGGTATCAGTGGCGCGAGAGTTTTTTCCTACGCCTCGACTATTTCGTACGCGTGACGAGCCAGAGTCGAACGTGTTGCACCCCAATGACGCGCGCAACACTTCAGGCCGAAACCGCGTTCCCGTTGCCTGCCATGAGGATGACTTTGCTTGCGGGACAGGGGTATTTCGTTATCAGGCGTCTTCCAACAAGTCCGGGGTCACCGCGGATTCGGTGTCCGGGATGCCATCGACTTTTGCCTTGCGGTCGGCCATCGACAGCAATCGCCGAATACGGCCGGCCACAGCATCTTTCGTCATCGGTGGATCGGCCAGCCGGCCCAATTCCTCCAACGAGGCCTGCCGGTGCTCGATGCGCAATTTGCCGGCCGCGGCAAGGTGGTCGGGCACACCTTCACCGAGGATCTCAAGCGCACGCTCGACGCGGGCCGCCGCCGCCACCGCGGCGCGAGCCGAGCGCCGCAGATTGGCGTCGTCGAAATTCGCCAGCCGGTTGGCCGTTGCCCGGACCTCACGGCGCATCCGCCGCTCCTCCCAGACCAACCGGGTATCCTGAGCGCCCATCCGGGTCAGCAACGCCCCGATCGCCTCGCCGTCACGCACCACCACCCGGTCGGCGCCGCGCACCTCACGCGCTTTGGCGCTGATCCCGAGCCGCCGTGCCGCGCCTACCAGGGCCAGGGCCGCTTCCGGACCGGGACAACTGACCTCCAGTGCCGAAGAGCGTCCCGGCTCGGTCAGCGACCCGTGCGCTAGGAAGGCACCCCGCCAAGCAGCTTCGGCGTCGGCGATGCCGCCGCCGACCACCTGGGCGGGCAACCCCCGCACCGGGCGCCCGCGCAAGTCAAGCAGGCCGGTCTGCCGAGCCAGCGCCTCACCGTCGTTGGCGACCCGCAACACGTAGCGGGTCGTCTTGCGGATTCCGCTGGCCGACAACACGTGCACGACAGCGTTGTAGCCGTACAGGTCGAAGATGTCCTTGCGCAGCCGTCGCGCGATGCTGCCTAAATCCACCTCGGCTTCGACGACCACGCGGCCGCCCACGATGTGGAGCCCTCCGGCGAATCGCAGCAGGGAGGTCACCTCGGCACGCCTCGCGCTCACCGAACTGACCACCAGGCGGCTCAACTCGTCTTTGACTTCGGCCGTCATCGCCACGCGTCGTCACCCCTCGGTCCGTTACGACCCGGTCCATCTGCGCCGGTCTGCTGACGTTCTTGTTCTCTCGGCATCGCGTCAGTGGTGGTCGCCGACGGTGGCGGCCGACCGGTGTCGCGCACGCCTGCCCCATCTAGCGCCGCGGCCAACTTGCCCGGGTCATGTAAAGGTGTACCAGGCCGGGCCACGTCTGCGAATTGAACTCGAGCATGAAGCAGAGTTGCCGTACGCCGCAGCTGCTCACGCTCCCGCTCGCTCGGCACCCGCTCGGAGTCGATGACCACGTCGTGGACGGTGAAACCCGGCGCGTGCTGGGCGAGCACATGCAGATGACGTTCCACCGAGAAGCCGGCCGTCTCCCCCGGCTCGGCCACCAGGTTGAGCACCAGCGCCCGGCGGGCCGTGGTCGCCTGCAGCGCCGCGGCCAGCTCGGGCACCAGCACATGCGGGATCACGCTGGTGAACCACGATCCGGGTCCCAGCACCACCAGATCGGCGGACATGATCGCGTCGACGGCCTGTCGGGTGGCCGGCGGGTCGCCGGGCAGCAGCCGGACACGGCGAACCTTCCCCGGAGTGGTGGCGATCGCAACCTGCCCGCGGATCAGCCGAAACATCCGTGGGTCGGCTTCCAGGCCGGAGACATCGGCCTCGATCTGCAGCGCGATCGGGCACATCGGCAGCACCCGGCCCCGCACGCCGAGGACGCGGCCGATTTCGTCGAGCGCGGCAACCGGATCGGCCAGCAACTCGTTCAGGCCGGCGAGCAGCAAGTTGCCGATCGGGTGGCCGGCCAGCGCGCCGCTGCCGCCGAACCGATGCTGCAGGATCGTCGCCCACAGCCGCCCCTGCGGACTGTCAGAAGCCAACGCCGCCAACGCCATTCGCAGATCACCAGGGGGGACGACGTCAAGTTCGCTGCGCAGCCGGCCCGACGAGCCGCCGTCGTCTGCGACGGTGACGACGGCAGTGACGTGCGGGGTGAGTCGCCGGGCAGCCGACAGCGTCGCATGCAAGCCGTGTCCGCCGCCCAACGCGACAATGCGTCGGCTCATTCGCGACCCAGGTCCCGGTGCAATACCCGCACCGACAGCTGCTTGTCGGGCTCAAGCAGCCGCGCTAATGCCTCGGCGATGGCCACGCTGCGGTGCTTGCCGCCGGTACAGCCGATCGCGACGGTCATGTAGCGCTTCCCCTCCCGGCGATAGCCGTCGACAATCAGGGACAGCAATCGATGGTAAGTCTCCAGGAACTCCGCCGCGCCAGTCTGGCCGAGCACGTAGTCACGCACCGCCGGATGTTGGCCGGTGAGCGGGCGCAGATCGTCGACCCAGTGCGGGTTGGGCAGGAATCGGACGTCCATCACCATGTCGGCGTCCATCGGCAGACCGTACTTGAAACCGAAGGACTCCACGGTGACGCTGGTCTGCGCGACGGTCTCGCCGCCGAAGGCCCGTTCGATGCTTTCCCGCAGCTCGCGCACCGACAGCGTCGAGGTGTCGATGATCAGGTCAGCGGTCGCTCTGACCGGAGCCAGCATCTCGCGTTCGGCGGCGATGCCCTCGGCCAATGTCTGCTCTCCCTGTAGCGGATGACTGCGGCGATTCTGCTCGTAGCGGCGCACCAGCATGTCGTCCGAGGCCTCCATGAACAGCACCCGCGGGGTGATGTCGCGGGTGGCCAGGTCGTTGAGCACCCAGTCCAGGTCACCGGTGAACCCGCGGGAGCGTACGTCCATCACCACGGCCAGCTGCGTGATCCGTGATCCCGCGTCCAGCCCGAAGTCCACCATCCGGGTGATCAGCTGGGGCGGCAGGTTGTCGGCGACATACCAGCCGAGGTCCTCGAGCACCTTGGCCGCGGTGCCGCGCCCGGCGCCGGACAAACCGGTAACCAGCACCACGTCGATGCCGGATTCCGTTGCTCCACCGTGATTCTCTGCCCCCTCGCCGGGCACGGCGTTGCCCACCGGCCCGGCCTGATCTACCCCGTCCATCAGTGCGCCCCGAAGGCACCGGCGGCTTTAGCCGTCGGGGGAATTGGGGCCGGTGAACAGCGCGGCCTGGCCGGTTTTGTCGGTGTCGTTGCATAGGGTGCGGTCATGTTAAGCGGTCGCTTTTCTCGTAGCGGCGTGGATCTGTTGTGAGGCGGGCGTACCTGTTTCGGTTGCGACCCACTGCCCGCCAGCATGTGGCGTTGGCGGCGTGTGTCAACGCGCACCGCGAGCTTTACAATGCGGCGTTGCAGGAACGCAGAGATGGCTGGTCGCACGCCAGCAAGACGCGGATCAGCTATGGGGATCAGTCGGGGCAGCTGACTGAGATGCGCGCGGTGCGCCCGGATCAAGCGGTGTGGTCGTTTTCCAGTCAGCAAGCGACGTTGCGGCGGTTGAATAAGGCGTTCGCCGGCTTCTTCCGCCGGGTGAAGGCTGGGCAGACGGCGGGGTATCCGCGGTTTAAGGGCAAGGCTCACTTTGACAGTGTGGAGTGGCCCAAAGACGGTGACGGCGCCCGCTGGCTGCCCGAGCAGCGCCGGGTGTATCTGCAGGGGATCGGCCAGCTCAAGGTTTATCTGCACCGCGAGGTGGCGGGCCGGGTGAAGACGATCCAGATCAAGCGACAAGGGCGGCGCTGGATATTGGTGTTGTCCTGTGATGATGTTCCCACCAATCCACTGCCCGTGACCGGTCGTCAGGCCGGCATTGACCTCGGCATCGTCAGCTTTGCCACCTCCAGCGACGGGGAGCACGTCGACAATCCGCGCTGGGCGCGCGCTGCGGCGGGGCGGCTGGCCACAGCCCAGCAGCGGTTCCAACGGGCCCGCCGTGGTGGGAAGAATCGTGCGGCCAAACGGGAAACGGTAGCCGCGCGGCATCGCAAGATCGTCAACCAGCGTAAGGACTTTCATCACAAGCAAGCCCGAGAACTCGTCGCCCGATACGACCTGATCGTCGTGGAGGATTTGAAGATCGCGAACATGCTGCGCCGGGCCA
>JAFAID010000242.1 GCA_019236925.1 Mycobacterium sp.
CGTTGCCGCCACGACGGCCAGACTGTGTGCCAGACGGGTGATCGGCCCCGGATTACGCAGCTGCAGAACGACTTCGGCGCGCGGACCACGCTCAGGGTCGGCAACCATCTCCGCCGGATCGGTCATCGGATGCCGCGGGCAGCCCAGCGAGACGTAGTGCACCATTCCCGCTGAGCCGGAGTGGCCGGTGTGAAAGCGCAGCACCTCGATGGGCTCGGCGCCCAGAAACGTCACGCTTGCCGCATCGGGCTCGGTGCCGAAGCCCGTGGCGGAGAAGTGGGCGGATAGGTGCGCACGCACCCGGGCCAATGTCTGGGTCACTCAGATTCAGGTGGCGGCGGAACGGTCAGGTTCACCCCGGTATCGGCATCGAAAACCGCGAGTTTTTGAGTGTCGAAAGCCAATTCGAGTGACTGCCCTTTTGCCGCTTTCGACGCGGCAGGAACCCTGGCCACGAATTCGTGCTCGTCTCCCTCGGACTCCTCCTCCAGCTCGGATAGCTGGTCCGAATGAACGACGAGACCCTCGGCGGTGAAGTAGACGTATTTGTCGGCACCCAGTGATTCGACCATGTCGACCTTCACCTCGAACGTCAGCGCACTGATGCGCTGGTAGCCGTCGATCAAGGCGGCGTCGTGCAGATGCTCCGGGCGGACGCCGACGATGACATTGTCCGGTGCCGGATGCTGGGCGAGCACGTCGTGGACGGGTTGGGTAAGCGTGACTTCGCCGAATGGCAGGGTCAATCCGGTCGCCGTCAGCGTCCCGGGAAAGAAGTTCATCGCCGGCGAGCCGATGAAGCCCGCGACGAACAGATTGGCGGGCCGCTCGTAAAGTTCGTCGGGCGTACCGATCTGCTGCGCAACGCCGCCGCGCATGATCACTACCCGGTCACCGAGGGTCATCGCCTCGGTTTGGTCGTGAGTCACGTAGACGGTGGTGGTGCCCAGGCGACGCTGAAGCCGGGCGATCTCGCCACGCATTTGGACGCGCAGTTTGGCGTCGAGGTTCGACAGCGGTTCGTCCATCAGAAATGCCTTGGGGTGGCGCACGATTGCCCTACCCATCGCGACCCGCTGTCGTTGTCCGCCGGACAGCTGCGAGGGCTTGCGGTCGAGAACGTCGGTCAAGTCGAGAATTCGCGCGGTGTCCTCGACCTTGTCGGCGATCTCCGCTTTCTTCATCTTCGCCAACGTGAGCGGAAAGGCGATGTTCTGTCGCACCGTCATGTGCGGGTAGAGCGCGTAAGACTGGAACACCATTGCGATGTCGCGGTCTTTGGGCGCCTTCTCGTTGACCCGCTCACCGCCGATGCGCAGCTCGCCGGAAGAGATATCCTCCAATCCGGCAATCATATTCAGCGTTGTGGACTTGCCACAGCCGGAAGGCCCGACCAAGATGATGAACTCGCCTTCGGCGATCGTTAGGCTGAGGTCGTTCACGGCCATCGCGCCGTCGGCGTAGCTCTTGGTCACGTGATCCAGCACAATCTCGGCCATCAGAGCTATCCCTTCACCGCGCCAGAGGTCAACCCAGCGACTATCCGTCGTTGGAAGACTAGAACAAAAACGATAATCGGGACCGTGATCACCATCGCGCCGGCCGCGATCGATCCGGTTGGCTCCTCGAATTGCGAACTGCCGGTGAAGTTGGCGATTGCCACCGGCGCGGTGATGGCCGCCTTGGTGGCGGTCAACGACAAAGCGAGCAACAGATCGTTCCAGCCGAAGATGAACACCAGAATCGCGGCGGTCACGATTCCCGGTGCTGCCAGCGGGGCGATCACCTTCCGGAATGCCTGCCCGGGCGTGGCGCCATCCATTTTGGCCGCCTTCTCCAGATCCCACGGGATCTCCCGGAAGAACGCTGACAGCGTGTAGATGGCCAGCGGCAGCGCGAAGGCTATGTAGGGGATGATCAGCCCGGGCCAGGTATCGAACAGCCCGATCCGCCGCTCGATGTTGAACAGCGGCGTCACCAGTGATATCGCCGGGAACATCGAAATCAGCAGCGTCGCACCGATCAACAGTCGCTTGCCGGGAAAGTCCAACCGCGCTACCGCATAGGCTGCCATCGCGCCGACCACCACCGCGATCAGCGTGGTGAGCAAGCCGACTCCAACGGAGTTGATCAGCGCCGAGCTGAAGTAATTGCCCCGAAAAATTCCACGGTAGTTGTCGAACGTCACGGACGACGGAATCAGCCTGCCGTCCTTGACGGTTGACGTCGGCTTGAGCGACAGGCTCAGGATCCACAACACCGGCAACAGCGAATACACCAGCACCAGGATGTCGACGATCGCCCAGGCCGTCGCGCGCCGGGCGCCCAAACTGTCGGTCACGGCTCAGCGCCCATCGCCGTTGACGCCCGGCGCCGACGCCCCGAACACCTTGATGAAAAGGAACGCGATGATGGTGACGCATCCGAAGATCAGCACCGAAATCGCTGAGCCGAGTCCGACATTGAAGCCTTTGAACAGGTTGTCGTAGCCGAGGATCGACACCGAGCCGGTGTTGCCAGATCCACCGGTGAGCACATAGATATTGTCGAAAATCCGGAACGCGTCCAGCGTGCGGAACAGCAGCGCCACCAGGATCGCCGGTTTGATCAGTGGCAAAGTGATCTTCATCAACCGTCGCCATGCGCCGGCGCCGTCGACCTGCGCCGCCTGCAACAGATCCTCGGGCACCAGCGCCAACCCGGCCAGAAGCAGCAACGACATAAACGGCGTCGTCTTCCAGACCTCGGCGAGGACCACGATGCCCAGCGACGGAATCTGCTGAGTCAGCGGCGCGCTGCCGTGCGGTAACAGGTTGGCCAGGTAGCCGGTGCCCGGCGTCCAGGCGTAGTACCAGCTATAGGACGCGACCACCGTGACGATGCCGTACGGGATGAGCACCGCGGTGCGCACCAGACCTTTGCCGATCAGCGTGCGGTGCATCACCAACGCCAATGTCAGGCCGAGCACGAATTCGATGGATACCGAAACAACCGAAATCGCCAGCGTCACCGCAAGTGCCGTCCACCAGTACCGGTCAGTCAAGATCGTTTGGTAGTTGCCGAGCCCGATGAACCGGATGTCGTTCGGAGTGGCGAAATTGTTGCGCTGCAGGCTCAACCAAACCGCGTAGCCGATCGGATAAGCCGTTACTGCCAGCATCAGCATCACCGCGGGCGCGACCAGGACGAACGCCAGCCGTCGCTCCGGCCTCCGGTTCTCGGTGTGCGAAGCGGTCACTGTCATGAGCGGGTCACGGCAACAGCCCCTGGCCGTCGATAGCCTTCCGCACCTGCACGGTGAGCTCGTCGGCCGTCTTCTCCGGGTCAATCTCGTTGGTCGGGCTCAGCGTGGCTGATATCCGAGTGGACACGGCCTGGTAGACCGGCGTCGCGATCCGCGCAGCGGCGTTGGTGAGTTGTTGGCGAATGATGTTGTACATCGGGTACTTCGCCTGGAATTGCGGGTCGGAGTACAGCGAGGTCCGTACCGCGGGCAGGCCTCCTTCGAGCGAGATGTACTTTTCGCTGCGCATGTCGCGCAGGCATCTGATCGCCTGGTAAGCCTCCGCCTTATGACGAGTCGTCTTGGCCACCGCCAGGTTCAGCCCGCCGATCGTCACCCTGGCCGGCTGGCCGGGCTGCACGCCGGGATACGGGGCGAAGCCGAACACCTTCTTGCTGGCGTCGTAGGCCGCGCGGAACTGCTGGTCGGTCGGGACGAAGGCACCGACGTTGTTGATGCTGTCGGCCAGGTCGGGATGGCGGTTCAGCGGCAAAAAAGCCACACCGCCCTTCACCGCGTTCTCCAGCATGGACGCCAGCGCGTATGGCCAGTTGACCTCCAACGCGGACTTACCCTGCTCGAACGCCAGCCGGGAAGTGCCCGCGTCGGTCCGGGTGATCGACGGGTCGGCACCGGGCGCGGTGGCCACTGACTTGAGGATCCGCAGGGCGCTGACGGTGGCGGCGCGGTGTGCGGGGGTGTCGGTCAGCGTGACCTGGTGGCCGTCCTCGGACAGCACCCGGCCGCCCGCACTTTCCAGCAGGGTGTTGAACCACACCACCAAACCCTCGCCCTGGCTGGCCTGCACGCCGATCCAGCTGGGTTTGCCCGCAGCGTGCAAGCGGGTTGCCTCATCCACCATCGCGTTCCAGGTGTTTGGCGGCTTATCCATCAAATCCGGCCGGTACCAGAGTAATTCGGTATTGGTGGTAAGGGGTGCGGCATAGAGCCGGTGCTTCCAGGTGGCCGTGGCAAGCGGCCCCGGCAGCGTGTCGGTCGTCGCATCGACCTCGGCGCGGCCGGCCGGGTCGTCCGACAGCGGCAGCGCCCAGCCGGCTTCGGCGAACTCCGCCGTCCAGATCACGTCGAGCGCCATGACGTCGAGGGTGCGGTCGTTGGCGCTTAGCCGACGGGCCAACTGCAGCCGCTGGTCGTCAGAAGACCGCGGCAGGCTGACCTGCTGGATCGCGAACCGTCTACCGAGCTGCTCGGTGCAGCGCTTGGCTACCGCGGTGAACGTCGCGGCGCCGCTGGCCGGGGTGTAGAGGCTGATCACCTGCCTGTTGTCGCCCCGGCCGCAGGCCGATACCACCGACGCGGCGGACAGCGTCGCCAGAGCGAGGGCGCTCAGCCGGACTGCGCGCCCGCGACGACTCGCCACCACGCCGTCCCTTCTTCCAGTCGTCGACTACCCCGCGGCAGACGGTAGAGCCGGGCGCGCGTGCGATGCAACACCTCCGGAAACGGTCAGCCGACCGTCCAGTCAGATTGCCAACCGGGCAAGCAGATCCCGGGCCCTCTCCGCGTTTTGCGGGTCACAGAGCACGTCATAGCGGCCGGCGACCAATTGCATCGTTGAACTGAAATCCCGGGTACCGCGCGCCATCGCATAGGGGACGGCGGAGGTGATCAAGCCGAAGAACACCCCGGCGACCAGGCCGGTCGTCAACGCGCCCCAGGGGTTGGGGCTGAAGAAACCCAGCACCAGGCCGATGAAAAGACCGAGCCAGGCGCCGCTGATCACACCGCCGCCGAGCACTTTCGGCCAGGTCAGCCGACCGGTGACGCGTTCGACCTGCATCAGGTCGACTCCGACGATCGTCACCTGTTGCACCGGGAACTGTTGCTCAGACAGGTAGTCGACGGCGCGCTGCGCTTCCGCGTAGGTGGGGTATGACCCGACTGGCCAGCCTTTCGGCGGCGTCGGCAATCCGGGGGCACGACGGCTCGCGGCCGGGGTGCCGGGCGTCGCACCGGGAACCTGTCCGGGCTGGAAGGGACTTGTCATGGTCTCATTGTCCTCCGCCGAGCCGACCGAACATCGGCTTGGTGCCGCCAGCCCCTTACCGGCTCTACTACCAGCACAAACGGTGCGTCCGGGTGCGCGGCTTCTTTCGGTGCGCGCGGTTCACTCTGCCGTCACGCTAGGTTGAACAGCATGACATTTCAGGGCGGCGACTTCGGCGGGGAGGGCCACGACGAAGCAGGGCAGCCTCCGCAGGCCCCGCAGCCACGCCCGTGGGAGGAGTTCGCCCCGCCTGCGTATGCCGGACAGCCGCCCATCCAGCCCGAGCCGAACGCTCCGCACAATCCGCCGCCGTCGGAACCGGTCCCACCATGGAACCCGCCGACCCCCGGCCCTCCGCCGCCGGCCTATCTGCCGCCACCCGGGTATCAAGACGCGCCGGCCTACGGCAGCCCGTCATACCCACCGCCGCCCCCACCGCACACTGGCCATTCCTATCCCCCGCCGGGCTACGGCGGTCCGCCGGGATATCCCGGCCCGTACGACCCTTACCAGCCCTACCGGGACCGTTCGCACGAGACCAACGGACTGGCTATCGCCTCCTTGATCACCTCGGTCGCGGGCGGGTTGCTTGGCATCCCACTGAGTTTTGTCTGCTACTTCGGGATACTGATTCCGATCATCGGTGTCGTGCTTGGCGTGGTCGCGCTCAGTCAGATCAAGCGGACCAATCAACAGGGCCGCGGGCTTGCCATCGCCGGGATCGCGGTCGGCGCGACGGCAGCGGTGCTGCTGGTGATGATCGTGATCGCGGTCATGGCAGCATTGCACTCCCCGTCCTTGCGGTAAGCCGCCGGACTCACGTCGGCGGGGCGAACGGACCCGACTGCCGCTGCATGCCGGCCGCACGGCCTTTAGCGGCGATCACCAAAGCCATCTTGCGGCTGGCCTCGTCGATCATCTCGTCGCCGAGCATCACCGCCCCCCGGGCACCGCCTGCGGCGGACGTGTGCCATTCGTAGGCCTCCAGAATCAACTCGGCGTGGTCGTACTCGTCTTGGCGTGGACTGAAGATCTCGTTGCCCGCCTCGATCTGATCGGGATGCAATACCCACTTGCCGTCATAACCCAGTGCCGCCGACCGGCCCGCCACCCGCCGGAACGCCGCCACATCGCGCACTTTCAGATACGGGCCGTCGACCGCCGCGATGCCATGCGCACGAGCGGCCACCAGGATGGTCATCAGGACATGGTGGTAAGCGTCGCCGACGTCGTAGCCCTCGGGCTGCTCGCCGACGACCAGCGTGCGCATGTTGAGACTGGCCATCAGGTCGGCGGGCCCGAGAACCAGCGCCTGCACCCTGGGCTGGGCCGCGATCGCATCAACCTGGATGAGCCCGCGTGCGTCTTCGATCTGCGCGTCGATGCCGATCTCTCCCGCAGGAAGCCCGTGCACGGTCTCCAACTGGGTCAGCAGCAGATCCAGCGCCCGAACATGAGCGACATCAGAGACTTTGGGCAGCACGACGACATCGAGCTTGGCGTCGGGCGCAGCGCCGACGGTGGAAACCACCTCGATGATGTCGGCGTGCGTCCACGGCGTGGTCCAGTCGTTGACCCGAACACCGCGCAACTGCCCGGCCCATCCGGGTTCGGCCAGGGCGGCGGCCACCCGGGTACGTGCCGCGGCCTTCGCGTCCGGCGCGACGGCATCCTCCAAATCAAGGAACACCTCATCGGCGGAAAGGCCTTTGGCCTTGTCGATCATCTTCTGGCTGTTACCAGGTACGGACAAACAAGTGCGGCGGGGTCGGTACGCATTGGTCACCGTTCACTCCTACCCTTTCAACCATGGCCTCGATCAATAGGGTGTACGCCGCGCGGCTGGCGCGAATGACGGTGTTGGGCCCGATGGGCGAGTCCCTCGGCCGAGTGCGCGACGTCGTGGTGAGCATCAGCATTGTCCGCCAGCAACCCCGCGTCCTTGGACTGGTGGTCGAAATGCGCTCGCGCCGAAGGATATTCGTGCCGATTCTGCGGGTCGCCGCGATCGAGCCGAACGCCGTCACGCTCAACACCAACAGCGTGTCACTGACCCGGTTCGAGCAACGGCCCGGCGAAGTACTCGTCTTGGGACAAATCATCGACACCAAGGTGCGGGTCAACGACCCGGAATTTCCCGAGCTCGCCGACACCGAGGTCGTCATCACCGACCTGGGTTTGGAACAGACCCGCACCCGCGACTGGATGGTCACGCGAGTAGCGGTACGCATTCCCAGACGGCTTGGCCGGCGCAGCAATACCCAAATCGTCGGCTGGCGCAGTGTGCAGGGACTGACCCCCTCGGCGCTGGCGATGCCGGGCCAGGGTGTGGCGCAGCTGCTGCATCAGTTCGAAAAGTGGCGGCCGATCGACGTGGCCGACGCAGTGCGTGAGCTGCCGCCGAAGCGGCGCTACGAGGTGGCCAGCGCGCTGGACAACGACCGGCTGGCCGACATACTTCAGGAGCTTTCCGAGGAGGAGCAGGCGGATTTGTTGATGCAGCTGGGCGACGAACGCGCGGCCGACGTGCTCGAGGAGATGGACCCCGACGACGCCGCCGACCTGCTCGGCACGATGAATCCAACCCTGGCCGAGGGGCTGCTGCGCCAGATGGACCCGGAGGAGTCGGACCCGGTGCGCCGCCTGCTGAAACACTCACCCGATACCGCGGGCGGTTTGATGACCTCTGAACCCGTGGTATTGGCCCCGGACACCTCGGTTGCCGAGGCGCTGGCCCGGGTCCGCGATCCCGACCTGACCGCGGCGTTGTCATCGCTGGTGTTGGTGGTCCGTCCCCCGACCGTCACGCCGACCGGCCATTACCTGGGATGTGTGCACTTGCAGCGACTGCTGCGCGAGCCACCGGCCATGATGGTCGGCGGCATTGTCGACGCGGAGCTGCCGTGTCTGGCACCGGAGACACCCCTGCCGGTGCTGACCCGCTATTTCGCCGCCTACAACCTGGTCTGCGGCCCGGTAATCGACCAACAGCGCCACCTGCTGGGGGCGGTGACGGTGGATGACGTACTCGACCATCTGCTGCCACACGACTGGCGCGCCAGCACCGAACACCTCTCGCTCGATGGGGCCGGAGGAGCGTCATGAGCAAGTCGGCTCCGCGGGCGCGGCTCTACACCCCGCGCACCTCGCGAGTGGTCGCGCCGCGGGTGGATCCCGAAGCCGTCGGGCAGTTCACCGAATCGATTGCCCGTTTCTTCGGCACGGGCAGCTACCTACTGATTCAGACCGTCCTGGTGCTGGCCTGGATCGCGCTCAACATATCGGCGGTCAGCTTGCGCTGGGACCCCTACCCGTTCATCCTGCTCAACCTGGCTTTCTCCACCCAGGCCGCCTACGCGGCGCCGCTGATCCTGCTGGCCCAAAACCGCCAAGAGAACCGGGACCGCGTCGCGCTCGAGGAGGATCGTCGGCGAGACCAGGAGATGAAGGCCGACACCGAGTTCCTGGCCCGGGAGCTGGCTGCGCTGCGGCTCGCCATAGGCGACGTCGCAAAAACTCGCGACCACCTGCGCCGCGAATTGGAAGATTTTCGACGCCTGTTGGAAGACCGCCGCCCGGACGCGCCGGCGCCCAGCAGTGACGGTTCGGATGCGCGCGCCGCGAACACCACTTAATAACGCTTAAGAGCGAAATGCGATTTTCGCGGACGAATCTGAAATTGCTTCCGCTGTTTGGCCCGTCCGACCCGTGTCGTCCCTGCGCACAGAGTCTGCGAATGTGGCCATTGTGATCAGAGAGTTATGTATGGTGACTTTGGTCACCAGGCCCAAAGTGGTTTCACAAGTGCCTAATAGGGCTCGAAGGGTTAGGACGGTCGAGTGCGAAAAGGGGGCGGCTTGGCTGTACGCCCGGCCCTTACCAAGTTGCGGCAGCGGGTATTTCGCGTGCCGCGGTCCCCAAAAATGCCGGCTGCCCTCAGCAACACCCTCGCGACCGTGCGGCAGTCGGTAGTTCGCGCGGCCCAGGCCTCAAAGATCTCAAAGATCCCTGCCGCCGTCGTCACCGCCGTTACGACAGTGCAGCAGATGCTGACCCGCACCGCCCGGACACCGGCATTCGGTGTGGCCATGATCGCCTGCCTGATCTTCGCCGGAGTCGTGGGCGCCGGGGCCCCACAATTTCCCGTGCCGACATCGACGCTGCACGACGCCGCTTTCACCCCGGTCGCCGCGGTCACACGCGCCTCCACCGACCCGTCCGGGCCGCTGGTGATCGCGGTCCAGCATCCAAAGACCGGCTTTCATATCGCCGAGGCCACGGCGTCGGCTCCCCCACCAACGGCTGTGGTGAATTCGCCGGGCGCGCTGGGCATCCCGGCGATGGCGCTGTCGGCCTACCGTAACGCCGAACGGCTGATGGCCGCGGCTGACCCCGGCTGCGGCATCAGCTGGAACCTGCTGGCCGGTATCGGACGTATCGAATCGATGCACGCCAACGGCGGCGCCACCGACGCACGCGGCACCGCGGTACGGCCCATCTACGGCCCAGCTCTGGACGGCACACTGCCCGGCAACGAGGTCATCGTCCAAAGCAACGCCGACGGGCGCGTCAGCTACGCCCGCGCGATGGGTCCGATGCAGTTCCTGCCCGGCACCTGGGCGCGCTACGCCGCCGACGGCGATGGCGACGGCGTGGCCGATCCCCAGAACCTGTACGACGCCACGCTGGCCGCCGCCCGATACCTGTGCAGCGGCGGCCTGAACCTGCGCGACCAGTCGCAGGTCATGGCCGCGATCCTGCGCTACAACAACTCCATGCCGTACGCCCAGAACGTGCTGGGCTGGGCGGCGGCGTACGCCACCGGCGTCATCCCGGTCGACCTACCCCCAATTACCGGACCCCCGCCGCCGCTCGGCGATGTGCATCTGGAGAGCCTCGAGGGCATCGGGCCGAACCTGCCGCTCAACATCCACGGCCTAGCGCCCTCGGACCAACTGGCGCAGATGCCGCTGATTGACCTCGGCGGAAGCCCGAGCACCAGTCAGCAGTTCCCGTGGCAGCAGACCCGTCCCGGCCCGTCTTGCACGGTGATCTGCATCGGCCAGGACACTGGCCCACAGCAGCCGGCGCTGAATACGCCACCGCCCGGCATGGCACCGCTGCCAGCACCAGCCCTCGCGCCAGGCCTGCCACCTGCCCCGCCTCCGGCGGCCCCGCCGGTCGCACCGCCTCCCGCGGCGCCGGTCATGCCGGCTCCGGCGGCACCTGCCCCGCCCCCGGCTGTGCCACCTGTCCAGCAGCCCGCGCCCGCCCCGCCGGCGGCGCCCGCTGCCATACCTCCTCCCGGCGCGCCAGGCGGGCAACCAGTAGGCCCACCGCCGGGACCTGGTCCCTAAACACCGACTTGCCTAGCTCGGCAACCGGGTGCTCAAATTCCCGGCGGGTCGAACGCCGACGCCGCGCGAGCTCTACGGGCAGTTGCGGCTCGACCAGAGCCGGATCCTCTACCCGCCCTCGGCTCCCGTTCCCCTCGCCCGTCTGACCGTGGCGAGCGGTGATCAATAAGAATTGATCACCGGCAAGCCCTTGAGGTTCGAGGAGGAGCGGCAATGGCGAAACGATGGTTCTCCGATCAGGAGCTCGCGGAGATGGCACGGCCCACTATGGACCGTGCGATCGAGGCGCTCGATCGCGGCGACACCGACGGCGCACGAACGCTGTGCGAGGAGATGAAGCACGAGTGGCGCTACCTGCACGACCTGATGGCGGGCGGTCTGCTGGGCCTGATCAGCTTCGTGCAGCAGAGGCTGGGCGATGACGGGGTGGCCGAGGCCTGGCGCTACGGGAATGAGCGCGGCTGGCGGGGTGACGTCGAGAAGATCGAAGACAGCGACCGGCGGCAGATCGTGCACGCGCTCGCCGCCACGTGGCGGGCGCACTCGTGCTCGGGCACCGGGCCCAACCCGGGCGCGTTCGAGATCGAGGAGGACGAGGAGAAGTTCACCTTCCGGATGAACCCGTGTGGCTCGGGCCAGCGCCTGTGGCGAAACGGCGCCTACCACGGTGAGCGCCCGCTGGGCGTGACGCATGAGGCGCACGACTGGAGCTATGGGCGCAAGGGCTTCCCGCTGTACTGCACGCACTGTTCGTTCATGAACGAGATCCAGCCGATCGAGTGGATCGGGCACCCGATGTACCCCTCCGACCCGCCCGACGACTACGACCGCGATCCCTGTACCTGGTACTGGTACAAGGACCCGGCGGACATCCCGGAGCGGCACTGGGCCCGGTACGGCCTGAGCAAGCCGGCGGCCGCGGGCGGCGCCTGATGCTCGG
The DNA here is from genome assembly GCA_019236925.1 of Mycobacterium sp. Classification (GTDB taxonomy): domain Bacteria; phylum Actinomycetota; class Actinomycetes; order Mycobacteriales; family Mycobacteriaceae; genus Mycobacterium. Next base: position 11,589 of record JAFAID010000242.1, read on the forward strand.
CCTGACGCCGTCGGGACGGCGGGTCCTCGTGACCGGCGCGACCGGGGGGATCGGCCGAGCCCTCGCCGAGACGCTGCTGGCGTGCGACTGCGCGGTGGCGGCCTGCGACGTGCCGGGCGCGCCCGTGGGCGACGTCACGGCGGTCACCGCGACGTTCGACGTTCGCGACCCGGAGGCCGTGCGCCGTGGCGTCGCCGACGCGATCGAGTCGCTCGGCGGCTGCGACGCGGTGATCGCCAACGCCGGGATCGTCGACACGATCCACCGCGCGGAGCGCTTCTCCGACGAGGAGTGGCGCAAGGACATCGAGACGAACCTGTACGGCGCCTTCTGGGTGGTGCAGGCGGCGTTCGAGGCGCTGCTGGCCTCCGGCGACGGGCGGATCGTGCTGATCTCCTCGGTCGCGGCCGAGGTCGGGCTCCCCGGCCAGGTCGCCTACGGGGCGTCGAAGGCGGGGATCGTCGGAATGGCGCGCACGCTGGCCGCCGAATGGGGTCCGCGCGGGATTCGCTGCAACGCGGTGATGCCCGGCATGATCGCCACCCCCAAGGTGCGCGCGATGCCCGCCCCCGCGCGGGATGGCGCGATGGCCCAGATCCCGCTCGGCCGCTTCGGCGAGCCCGCGGAGCTGGCCGGCGTCGCCGCCTTCCTGCTCTCGCCGGCGGCGGCGTACATCAATGGAACGGTCCTGAGGGTCGACGGCGGGTTCGGCCTGTCGATGCGATGACTCAGGCCCGTAGCCGGCCTTCGATGTACCGGTGGAGCGTGTGATTGGCGGTGTCTGAGTCCTCGACATCGTTGCCAAGTGAGTCGGATACAGATGTCACCCACGCTGATATATCCGTGCTGGCGAACTACCCACATTCACAAGCTGCCTGGGCAATTACTAAGTGGAAAGCGGACTACCACTCGTGCTCCGGCGAGCGGTGAGATCAGCACTACGCTCATGCCATCAACGGGCCGTCCCGGCCCGCCTCGTCGCCGAACTACACTCGGCGGTGATGTCCGATCCGACTGCAGACGTTCGCGCCGCGCTGGCGAAGGTGATCGATCCTGAACTGCGGCGCCCCATCACCGAACTCGGGATGGTCAAAGGTATCGAGGTAGGCGCAGGCGGCGACGTGCACGTCGAGATCTACCTGACCACCGCGGCCTGCCCGAAGAAAACCGAAATCGCCGAGCGCGTGAGCCAGGCGGTGGCCGACGTCCCGGGTACCGGCGCGGTGAAGGTCAGCCTGGACGTGATGAATGACGAGCAGCGCACCGAGCTGCGCAAGCAATTACGCGGCGACGCCCGCGAGCCCGTCATCCCGTTCGCCCAGCCAGGGTCACTGACTCGGGTGTATGCGGTCGCTTCCGGCAAGGGCGGCGTCGGTAAGTCGACAGTGACGGTCAACCTGGCCGCGGCGATGGCCGCGCGCGGGGTGTCGGTCGGAGTTCTCGACGCCGATATCCACGGGCACTCCATCCCGCGGATGATGGGCACCACCGACCGGCCCACCCAGGTCGAGTCGATGATTCTGCCGCCCATCGCGCATGAGGTGAAGGTCATCTCGATCGCGCAGTTCACCGAGGGCAACACGCCGGTGGTGTGGCGCGGCCCGATGCTGCATCGGGCTTTGCAGCAGTTTCTTGCCGACGTGTACTGGGGTGACCTGGACGTGCTGCTGCTCGACCTGCCGCCGGGTACCGGCGACATCGCCATCTCGGTGGCCCAGCTGATCCCGAACGCGGAAATCCTGGTGGTGACCACACCCCAGCTGGCGGCGGCTGAAGTGGCCGAGCGGGCAGGCAGCATTGCCGTGCAGACCCGCCAGCGCATCGTCGGGGTGGTAGAGAACATGTCCTGGCTTGCGATGCCGGACGGCTCGCAGCTACAGGTGTTCGGCGAAGGCGGCGGCCGGCAGGTCGCCGAACGGCTTTCGCGTGCGGTCGGCGCGGACGTGTCGCTGCTGGGCCAGATCCCGTTGGACCCCGCGCTGGTCGCCGCTGGCGACACAGGGGTGCCGATCGTGCTCAGTGCTGCCGACTCGCCGGTGGGCAAGGCACTGCAAAGTGTTGCCGACGGCCTGTGGTCGCGACGCCGCGGCCTGGCCGGTATGTCGCTGGGACTGGACCCGACCCCACACTAAAGCCGTCTTAGGTTCAGGTGGCGTCGGTGTCGAAAGGTGCGGGCCCGGCGGCGGGTGACTCCGAAACGGCTGACGACGGCGGCATAGCCGGCTGTGCCGGAACACCATTCGACACGCCAAGCCCACCCGATCTTGGCCGGTCGAAGTTGCCGGTGAACAGCGAGTCATCCCCGTCGAAAAGGTGCTTGGTCAGCGCTGCGCGCGGCGTCAAACCCCGCAGCTTCTGCAGCTCGCTCAGCGGCTCGCGCAGATCATCGAATTCGGGGCCGATGTCCTCGCGCAACTGGGTCGTCATCCCGCTGAGGTAGTCGCGGGCCTGGCGCAGTGCGGTGGCGGTCCATCGGATGGCGCCGGGAAGCCGCTCGGGGCCTAGGACAACCAGCCCGACCACCACGAGCACCAGCATCTCCCCCCAACCCACGTTGGCGAACATTTAGCTGGTGTCCGGACCGGGGGTCACCGTCAGCGTCACGTGGCGGCCGTCGCGAACGACCTCGATCGGCGCGGGCTGCCCGATCGTCAACTGCCGCACGGCAACGACGAACTCCTCGGAGTCTGCGACTCCCCGGTTGCCAACCTTGACCACCACGTCGTTTTCCAGAATCCCGCCCTTTTCCGCAGGGCTACCCGCCTTCACGTTCGCGACCTGTGCGCCCTGCGCGATTGCGTTGCTCACCGACCGGGTGCTCAGGCCCAACGTCGAGTGCACGATCTTGCCGTCCTTGATCAACGTCTGCGCAACCAACTTCGCCTCGCTGACCGGAATCGCGAAGCCCAGCCCGCTGGCGCTGTCGGACAGCGACTTGCCGGCGGTGTTGATGCCGATGACCTGAGAATCCATGTCGATCAGCGGTCCGCCGGAGTTCCCGTGGTTGATCGAGGCATCGGTCTGGATGGCGTCGATGACAGTGTCGGTATCCGAACCCTCCCCCGACAACGGGATGGGCCGGTGCAGTGCGCTGATGATGCCGTGCGTCACGGTGCTGCGCAGACCCAGCGGCGCACCCGCGGCAAGGACTTCATCGCCGACGCGCACCTTGTCAGAATCACCGAGCCGGGCCACCGACAGGTGGTCGACGTTGTCCACCTTGAGAACAGCCAAGTCGGTCTTGGGGTCGCGGCCGACCAGGTTGGCGGGCACTTCCTTGCCGTCGTTGAAGACGACGGTGGTCTTGAACTGGCTGGGATTGTTGGCCGCCTCGGAGATGACGTGGTTGTTGGTGACGATGTAGCCGCGGCCGTCGACGACGAAACCGGATCCCTGCATCCCTTCCTGATCGCTGACCGACTGGATCGTGACCACCGAATCAGCCACCGCGGCAGCGACTTTGGCGAATCGGCCGGCAGGTGATTCGCTGTTGTTATTGGTCGCCAGCGTGACCTTGGAGGTGGTGAAGGCCTCGACAACCTCAGCCGTCTTGCGCCCCACCACACCGCCGACCACGCCGATCAACAGCGCGAGGACGGCAAGTACCAGAAGCGCCAGGTAGGACACCCGCCCGCCGAACAGCACGTCGCGCACACCGAGCCGGCCGCGGTCCGCGCCGGAGCCGTCTGGACCGGACGGCGCTACCGCCGGGTCGCCCAGAGCCGCAGCCGCGCCCGGGTCGCGCCAGGGGTCGTCGGGTTGGTCTGCCTGGTCTTTGTCGCCGTCGAGCGCGCCGGCATCGGTGGGGTGGCGCTGCAACGACTCGGCGCCGGGATAGGGACGACCGAAGGCCTGCGAAAGAACCGGGTCGGCCGGTTCATCGTGCGGGGTGAACTCTCCGGAGTTGCGATACTTCGGCGGACGCACGCTTTCGGCGACGAACGAGCCCTGTACGCCGTCGGGACGGCTGAAGGCTTGGCGCGACGCAACGTCAACGGGCGGCCGGGAAATCGGTCGCGGCGCCAGCCGGGGGGCGCCGTTCGTGTCTTGGTCGGAGCTCACGTCATCCTCTTCCGAGCGCTTGAGAAATGCGCGCTATGGGCTTGAGCACGGCGCTGCGCACCGGCTTGGCCAACCTGATCCCCCACCCTACCGAGGCTCGCGCCGGTCAGGCGGGCTGCCATCGGCTAAATGATCCCCGCGTCGCTGCGTGCGAGGCGACCCCCACTGGCCGCTCTCGGCAGGGCCGGCATCGTCATCGGGCGGACCGTCCGGAATTTGCGACAACAATCCCAGCAGCGTGCTGGGGATCCTGATCGGACGAGAATCGCGCAGCGCCGCGCGGGCCCGGCGGTGACCGTCCACTTCTGCCGCGCACTCGGGGCAAAGGGAGATGTGATGCGCCGCGCGCAGGTGCGCGTTCATCCGCAGCTCACCGTCGACGAACGCCGCGATCGCCTCGATGGACAGATGTTCGGTAGAACCGAATTGTCGCGGTACACCCACCGGCGCGTCGCTTTGCGAGGCGAATTGGGACGGAAGCCAGGAGAACGCACGGCGGAACACATGTCCCCGGTCGACCATCACCGGCTCCTCTCCGTATCGCGACGATCAAAACGCACTACCTCGAATGTAGCGCGCTGCCCGATACGGAACACCAATCAACAGCCGATCAGGCGGCTTGTGTCTTAGTCCGTGAACTCCGGCGAAGCGGGCCCAGCGCCGGCCGGCGAGTGCTTAGCTCCCTCGGAGTGCGCCGCCAGATAGTCACGCAGCGCTTGTCGTCCCCGGTGGATCCGGCTGCGCACGGTCCCGAGCTTCACCCCCAGGGTGGCCCCGATCTCCTCGTAGGACAGTCCTTCGATGTCACACAGCACGACGGCCGCGCGGAACTCGGGAGGCAGTGAATCCAGCGCCGCTTGCAGGTCAGGGCCCAGCCGCGACTCGTGGTAGATCTCCTCGGGGTTGGGCTCATCGGCGGGCACCCGGTCGTAATCGTCGGGCAACGCCTCCATCCGAACCCGGCCGCGGCGGCGCACCATGTCAAGAAACAGGTTCGTCGTGATGCGGTGCAGCCAGCCTTCAAAGGTGCCCGGCTGGTAATTCTTCACCGACCGAAAAACCCGGATGAAGGTCTCCTGGGTTAGGTCCTCGGCGTCGTGCTGATTGCCGGACAGGCGATAGGCCAACCGGTAGACCCGGTCGGCGTGCTGACGGACAAGCTCATCCCACGACGGCATCGTCGCCTTGTCTCCGGTTGCGTCGAAGACGGCGGTGCCGTAAGGCTCGTCGTCGGGCTCGACCCAATCGGCGTCGCGATGCCGCTCGGGATGCGACATGCTCGCAGGGCTCGTCAGTGTCGTGATGTTCAAGTCCTCCGGGTTCAGACTGCCGTCGAGGTTAGGCGATTCTTCACCGCACGCAACACGAAGGCGCGGGGATCTATTCCCGGACCAGCGGCCTCCACGTTCCATGGGGGATACCGTCGCCTACCGGCGTATGTGCGGTATGTGATCGCACTGAGCTTTCACTGAGAATGGCCGTCTCGACCCCGTTGTAGTGGTCGTATTCATCAAATTGTGACATTGATCCGCCGCGAGGTTTGGGCGTGTCGCGGTCCACCCACAATCAAGCACCGGGCGCGCCTGATCGCACGCGGCATCGGTTGGATTTACGCTGCGGGCATGGCCACCACCGACCGCACGCCGGGCCAGCCGATTCCGATGAGTCGGGCCGAATCGCTCTCCGCACACGCCGAGGGGTCGATCTCCGAAGACGCGGTTCTGCTGGCCGCCCGCGAACGCGCGGTCGATATCGGCGCCGGCGCCGTGACTCCCGCGGTAGGAGCACTGCTCAGCCTGCTGGCCAAGCTCAGTGGCGGCAAAGCCGTCGTCGAGGTCGGGACGGGTGCTGGGGTCAGCAGCCTGTGGTTGTTGTCGGGGATGAGCGACGACGGCGTGCTGACCACGATCGACATTGAGCCCGAGCACCAGCTGATCGCCAAGCAGGCGTTTTCCGACGCCGGGATCGGACCGTCGCGGACTCGACTGATCAGCGGCCGGGCCCAGGAGGTGCTGACCCGGCTGGCCGACGAGTCGTATGACCTGGTCTTCATCGACGCCGACCCGCTCGATCAGCCGGATTATGTGGTCGAAGGGATGCGGTTGCTGCGCTCCGGCGGGGCCATTGTCGTTCATGGGGCCGCGTTGGGTGGCCGAGCCGGCGACCCGGCGGCGCACGACGCGGACGTCGCGGCGGTGCGCGAAGCCGCACGGCTGATCGCCGAGAACGAGCAGCTCACCCCGGCGCTGGTACCGCTCGGCGACGGCTTGCTGGCCGCGGTTCGCGACTGAGCCTGCCTTTTACGGATTCCTGACGGCGTGCCTGCTTGACGCTCGACTGAACGCGCGTTTAATGTTCTGAACATGCGTTCAGCCGACGATCTGACCGCCGCCGCCCGGATCCGCGACGCGGCGATCGAGCAGTTCGGCGAGCACGGCTTCGGCGTCGGGCTGCGCTCGATTGCTGAAGCGGCGGGTGTGAGCGCGGCGCTTGTCATCCACCATTTCGGCTCCAAGGACGGTCTGCGCAAAGCCTGCGACGACTACGTCGCCGAAGAGATCCGCAGCGGGAAGTCGGAGGCGATGCGCTCCAGCGATCCGGCCACCTGGTTCGCCGCGATGGCCGAGATCGAGGAGTACGCACCGTTGATGGCCTACTTGGTCCGCAGCATGCAATCCGGTGGCGAGCTGGCGAACACGTTATGGCGCAAGATGATCGACGACGCTGAAGGGTATCTCGACGAAGGTGTGCGTACCGGCATCCTCAAACCCAGCCGAGATCCGCATGCCAGGGCGAAGTATCTGGCGATCACCGGCGGCGGCGGTTTCCTTTTGTACCTGCAGATGCACGAAACCCCAACGGATCTGCGTGCAGTGCTGCGCGACTACGCCCGTGACATGGTCCTTCCCTCCCTCGAGGTCTACACCGAGGGGCTGATGGTGGACAGCACCATGTATGACGCCTTCCTGGAACAAGCAGAACGCCAAACAGCACAAGGAGAATCCGATGCTTGACAGCTACCAGGCGCCGATCGAAATCCATAATCTTACAAAGAGTTTCGGCGCGGTCCGGGCACTGGACGGCCTGGAGTTGACGGTACGCGAGGGCGAGGTGCACGGCTTCCTCGGACCGAACGGCGCCGAAAAGTCGACGACGATCCGGATACTGCTGGGAGTGGTGAAGGCCGACGGCGGAACGGCTCGGCTGCTCGGCGGCGACCCGTGGACCGACGCTGTCGAGCTGCACCGCCAGATCGCCTATGTCCCAGGCGATGTGACCCTGTGGCCCAACCTCACCGGCGGCGAGACCATCGACCTGCTGGCACGGATGCGCGGTGGTATTGACCAGAATCGGCGCGCGGAGCTGATCGAGCGATTCGAGCTCGACCCTCACAAGAAGGCCCGGACCTACTCCAAAGGCAACCGCCAGAAAGTCTCGCTGATTTCCGCGTTCTCGTCACGGGCCCGGCTACTGCTGCTCGACGAGCCGAGCAGTGGCTTGGACCCCTTGATGGAGAACGTCTTTCAGCAGTGCGTCGCCGAAGCGCGCGACCGCGGCGCGACCGTTCTGCTGTCCAGTCACATCCTGGCCGAGACCGAGGCGCTCTGCCAACGGGTGACGATCATCCGCGCCGGCCGGACCATCGAAAGCGGGACACTGGAATCGATGCGACACCTCAGCCGCACGTCGATCACCGCCGACTTGCTTCGCGACCCCGGCGACCTCACCTGCATTCGCGGCGTCGAGAACGTCAGCTACGAAGGGACCATACTGCACGCCCACGTAGACAGCGAAGGCCTCGGCGAACTCATCCGCGTGCTCGGTCACACCGGCGTGCGCACTCTGGTCAGCAAGCCGCCCACCCTGGAAGAGCTCTTCATGCGCCACTACGGCGCCGACGGTCAACGTCAGCTGAGCCATCAAGGAGCGCGCCAATGACTACCGTGCTGGAACGACCGCATCCACCGGCACACGAAGCGCCACAACGCGGTTCGGCGTTCACCGGCACACTCGGGCTGCTGCGCCTGTACCTGCGGCGCGACCGAGTGGTCTTGCCGCTCTGGGTGCTTCTACTTTCGCTACCGCTGTCGACCGTCTATGTCGGCAGCATCGAAAAGGTCTACCCCGACCAGGCAGCCCGCGCCGCCTTTGCCGCCACGATCATGGCCAGTCCGGCGCAACGGGCGCTCTACGGGCAGATCTACAACGACAGCCTTGGCGCAACCGGCATCTGGAAAGCCGGAATGTTCCATCTGCTGATCGCCGTAGCGGTCATTCTCACGGTCATCCGTCATACCCGCGCCGACGAAGAGACTGGCCGCACCGAACTGATCGACTCGACTGCGGTCGGCCGGTATGCCAGCCTGACCGCGGCCCTGCTGGTGTCGTTCGGGGCGTCCGTGATCACCGGCGCCCTCGGCGCGGCCGGGCTGCTCACCACCAGCGTGCCGCCGGAGGGCTCGTTGGCATTCGGGGCCGCGCTGGCCTGCTCCGGTGTGGTGTTCACCGCGGTGGCCGCGGTGGCCGCCCAGCTATCACCCAGCGCCCGGTTCGCCCGCGGCGCCGCATTCGCCGCGCTGGCAACCGCATTCACGCTGCGCGCCGTCAGTGACGCCGGTTCGGGCACCTTGTCGTGGCTCTCGCCGCTGGGCTGGTCGCTGCAGGTGCGTCCGTATGCGGGTGACCGGTGGTGGGTCCTGCTGCTACATCTTGCGACAACCATGGTGCTGACCGCGCTGGCATACCGGCTGCTTGCCGGTCGCGATGTCGGTGCAGGCTTGATCGCGGAGCGTCGGGGTCCAGCGACCGCAACGCCGTTGTTGCGCGGGGCCTTTGGGTTGGCCTGGCGGCTGGATCGCGGCGCACTGCTGCTGTGGACCGTCGGGCTGTGTCTATATGGCTTGCTTATCGGCAGCGTCGTGCACGGCATCAGTGACGAGCTGGGTGGCGGAATGGCGCAAGACATTGTCGAGCGGATGGGCGGCACGAGTGCATTGGAGCAGGCATTTGTCGCGGTGGCGTTTTGTATGCTGGGCATGATGGCGGCCGCATTCGCCATCTCGCTGGCCCTGCGGCCGCATCAGGAGGAGGCCAGCCAGCGGGCCGAGACGGTCCTGGGCGGCGCGGTAGGCCGGAGCCGTTGGCTGGCAGGTCATCTGGCGATCGCGCTGCTGGGTTCTACTGCCGCGATGTTGATTGCCGCATCAGCGGCCGGACTGACCTACGGGGTCGCCGCCCACGACGTCGGCGGCAAGCTTTCGATGGTTGTCGCTACCGCCGCGGTGCAGCTGCCCGCGGTGTGGCTCTCCGCCGCGGTGACCGTCGCATTGTTCGGGCTGGCACCGAGATTCAGTCCGGTGGCGTGGGGTGTGCTGGTGGGATTCATCGCGCTGTACCTGATCGGGTCGCTATCGGGGTATCCCCAGTGGCTGCTCGACCTCGAACCGTTCGCGCACATTCCGCGGGTCACCGGAGGCGCCTTCACACCAGTTTCACTCCTGTGGTTGTTGGCGATCGACGCCGCGCTGATCGCGCTGGGAATGGCGGCCTTCCGCCGCCGCGACGTGCAGACCTGAGGAGGTTGTCATGAAAACCGTTGGCAAAGGATTAATTTCAGCCGCTCTGGGCCTGGTGGCCTTTGGATTGATGCTGTTCCTGCCGGCCGGGACATTCCATTACTGGCAGGCATGGGTCTTCCTCGGGGTGTTCGCGCTCTCCACCTGGATCCCCAGCGTTTACTTGATGCGCACGAACCCGGCCGCGCTCGAGCGGCGCATGCGTGGGCCGTTAGCGGAGACCCGAACGCTGCAGCGGATCGTTATCGCCGTCCTGTTTATCTGCTTTCCGGCCATGTTCGTGGTCAGCGCGCTTGATCACCGCTTCGGATGGTCGCCGGTGCCGGCGTCGATCTCGATCGTCGGCGATGTCCTGGTCGCGGTCGGGCTTAGCGTCGCGATGCTGGTGGTCATCCAAAACGGCTATGCCGCAGTCAATGTCACCGTTGAGGTCGGCCAGCACCTGGTTTCCACAGGGCTGTACGGTCTGGTGCGGCACCCGATGTACACCGGAAACGTCATCTTGATGGTCGGCGTCCCGTTGGCTCTCGGCTCGTACTGGGGGCTGGTCTTGGTCATCCCCGGCCTGATCGTGCTCGCCCTGCGCATCCGCGATGAAGAAGACCTGCTCGAACACGAACTGAGCGGCTATCGCGAGTACACCCAACAGGTGCACTACCGCTTAGTGCCCTACGTGTGGTGAACGCGCCGGCCGCGAGCTAGATCCAGACGCCCTTGCCCACCGCAACCACGCCGCCCGCGCTGATCGCGAAGCGTTCGCGATCCCTTTCCAGATCCACCCCGACCATCTCGCCGGGTCCGACTACGACGTTCTTGTCCAGGATTGCGTGACGCACCACCGCACCGCGGCCGACGCGGGCGCCCGGCATGATCACGCTGCCCTCCACGATCGCGCCGTCATCGACAACGACGTTCGACGACAGCACCGAATTGCGCACCGAAGAGGCCGAGATGATGCTGCCCGCGCCCACCACCGACTCTTGCGCGGAGCCGCCGTTGACGAACTTGGCCGGCGCCAGATTCTCCGACTCCCCACGGATCGGCCAGCGTCGGTTGTACAGATTGAACACCGGATGCACCGACACCAGATCCATGTGCGCGTCGTAAAAGGCGTCCAGCGTACCCACGTCGCGCCAATAGGCCCGGTCGCGGTCGGTGGCGCCGGGCACCTCGTTGTCGGAGAAGTCGTAGACCGCGGCCAATCCGTCGGAAACCAGCCGCGGAATGATGTCACCGCCCATGTCGTGATCGGAGTGATCTTCATCGGCATCCGCACGGATCGCGTCGACGAGCACCTTGGTGGTGAAGATGTAGTTGCCCATCGAAACGAAAGTGGAATCCGGGTCGTCGGGCGCGCAGGGCGGCTCAACCGGCTTCTCGACGAAGCTGCGGATCCGCCCGGAATCGTCGGCGTCGAGGCAGCCGAACGCGCTTGCCTCGGCGCGGGGCACCCGAATGCCGGCCACCGTCACCCCGGCACCGCTATCGATGTGGAACCGCAGCATCTGCTCGGGGTCCATCCGATAAACATGGTCGGCGCCGAACACCACGATGTAATCGGGATCCTCGTCGAAGATCAGGTTCAACGATTGATAGATCGCGTCGGCGGAGCCGGTGTACCACCGCGGGCCGAGGCGCTGCTGCGCCGGCACCGGAGTGATGTATTCACCGGCCAGACCGGACAACCGCCAGTTCTGCGAAATATGACGGTCAAGTGAATGCGACTTGTATTGCGTGAGAACGCAGATCCTCAGATAGCGGGCGTTGACGAGATTCGACAGCACGAAGTCGATCAGCCGATATGCGCCGCCGAAGGGAACCGCGGGTTTGGCCCGGTCCGCGGTCAACGGATACAACCGCTTGCCCTCCCCCCCGGCCAGGACGATGCCCAGCACGTGTGGCGCTTCCCTCATGAATCAAACCTATCGGCCACCGCGAACCGCTGCCAGGGCATTCTCGCGATTGGCTCACGTTGACGGACTGTCCATCAAGCTATTTGGGCCAACCCGGCGACGGCGCCACCTGGAACCGACACCGAATGTGATTGTCCGTCTCTCCCCCGCAAGCGGGAGGTGCCCCCACCTCGGGGCGACTCGCGGCCCGCATCGTCGGCGCACTACCGTGCCGGGTATGCGGGTGGCGATGATGACTCGGGAGTATCCGCCGGAAATCTACGGCGGCGCCGGCGTGCACGTAACCGAGCTCGTCGCACAGCTGCGCAAGCTGTGCCAGGTTGACGTGCACTGCATGGGCGCGCCCCGCGCGGGCGCGTTCACGTACCAGCCCGACGCGCAGTTGCGCGGCGCGAACCCGGCACTATCGACGTTGTCGTCAGATCTGGTGATGGCCAATGCCGCCGCGGAGGCCAGCGTGGTCCACACCCACACCTGGTACACCTGCTTGGCCGGGCAGCTGGCGGCCTTGCTCTACGACGTCCCGCACGTGTTGACCGCGCACTCGCTCGAGCCGTTGCGGCCGTGGAAGGCCGCACAACTCGGCGGCGGCTACCGGATCTCGTCGTGGGTGGAACAGAGCGCGGTGACCGCAGCGGACGCCGTCATCGCCGTCAGCTCAGGCATGCGCGACGACGTGTTGCGGGTCTATCCGACGCTGGATCCTGGCCGGGTGCACGTCGTGCGCAGCGGGATCGACACCGAGGTGTGGCACCCGGGCGAGCCGGTGGGGTCCCTCCCGGGGGAGTCCGTGCTCGCCGACCTCGGCGTCGATCGCGGCCGGCCGATGGTCGCATTCGTCGGGCGGATCACCCCGCAGAAAGGCATCGCCCACCTGCTTGCGGCCGCACACCAGTTCAGCCCCGATGTGCAGTTAGTGCTGTGCGCAGGAGCGCCCGATACGCCCGAAATCGGCGCCGAAGTGAGCGCGGGGGTAGCCGAGTTGGCCCGCACGCGCACCGGCGTGTTCTGGGTCAGGGAAAGGCTGCCCATCGGCAAGATACGCGAAATACTCTCGGCTGCAGCAGTTTTCGTATGCCCTTCAGTGTACGAGCCGTTGGGCATCGTCAACCTCGAAGCGATGGCCTGCAGCACCGCGGTGGTGGCCTCCGATGTGGGTGGCATACCCGAGGTGGTCGCCGACGGAGTGACCGGTTCGCTGGTGCATTACGACCCCTACGACGCGGACGGTTATCAGACCAGGCTCGCTGAGGCGGTCAACGCCCTGATCGCCGATCCAGACAAGGCCCAACGCTACGGCCAAGCGGGACGGCGGCGCTGCATCGCGGAATTCTCCTGGACACGCATCGCGGAACAGACGCTGGAGATCTACCGGAAGGTGTGCGCGTAACGACACGTGCGACACGCGTTTGGTTCGGCGGGTTTAGCTGGTGACGCCTTTGAGTTCGTCGCCCAGGGCAGCGGCCTCGTCGGGTGTCAGCTCGACGACGAGGCGACCACCGCCCTCCAGCGGTACCCGCATCACGATGCCGCGCCCCTCCTTGGTCGCTTCCAACGGACCGTCTCCGGTCCGGGGCTTCATCGCCGCCATCGAGTGCTCCCTCCAGGTTCGAGCTGGCCCGCCGTCACGGACCTGGTCAGCGCCGGGCATGCCCCGCCAGCGGAATTCCAGCTATCCCCGGCATTGAACTGCAAATTCACTCCTCCATTGTTCCCTATCCGGCCCGCCAGGTGTACATGACCTCCGGGTCGGCGTTTCAACGGGCTGTCTTAGGCACCCAGCATGTTCGGAGGTGATCGTCGACCATCCCGGTCGCCTGCATCAACGCGTACGCGGTGGTCGGCCCGACGAAACGGAACCCGCGCCGCTTCAGTTCACGTGCCATAGCGGTGGATTCCGCAGTCGTCGCAGGGACTTTGGAGGCGTCCGCGGGCCGGGGCCGTGGCGCCGGCGCGAACGACCACAACAACTCGGAAAGGTCGTCGGGAGATCCCAGGTCGGCAGCGGCCCGCGCGTTGGCGATCGCCGCCTCGATCTTGGCGCGGTTGCGGACGATTCCCTGGTCGTCCATCAGCCGGGCAACGTCGGCATCGGTGTAGCGGGCGATCCTTTCGATGTCGAAGCCAGCGAACGCGCGCCGGAAGTTCTCCCGCTTGCGCAAAATGATCAGCCAGGAAAGGCCGCTTTGAAAGGCCTCCAGAGTCATCCGCTCGAACAACGGCACCCGCCCGTGCAGGGGCCGGCCCCATTCCTGGTCGTGATAGTCCCGGTAGAGGGCAAAGTCAGGGCCCGGCCGACCCACCGCCCAGTCACAGCGGACCAGCCCGTCGTCGGGCGGCACGGTCATGTCGGCTCCTGGTCGTCCCGAACGTCGGCGCCGGCATCTGCGTCGTCGGCCCGGACATCGGCCATCGCCGCGGCGTGCACCGACGAGAGTTGGCCGCGCAGCAAATCGAGTTCCTGGCCGAGCCGGTCCAGCACCCAGTCCACTTCGCTGGTCTTGTAGCCGCGCAGCGTCTGGGTGAACTTGACCGCGTCGACGTCGGCGCCGGTGACACCGGAGGCGGGCAGCACCGTCGGGGTCGTCCCCCTGGGCAGCGGCGGTAGCGGCTCACCGCGGCCGAACAGCAAGCTGACCACACCGAACAGCACGATCGCCACGAGGACGAGCACCACTACGTACAGCAACACCAATGCCACGTCACCGATATTGCCCTATTAGTCCCGTGGCGACCCGCTGCGCCCGGCTTCGCCGCGCTGGCGATCGCCACAGTCTCAGCGGGGCCGCAGCGGTCTCTGGTGGCGACCCGCTGCGCCCGGCTCCGCCGCGCTGGCGATCGCCACGGCGTTCATCGGCGGCCGGTCGGCCAGCGACACCGTCGAGGTGCGTGGGGTATAGCCCATACCATCTGGGCCGTCGACGAAGAACTGGGTTAAACCCACCCCGGAGTCGGGGATGCCGCAGCGCGAGAGCAGGGTCGCGACGACCTGACGGCTCATCGGGCCCAGCTCGGCCAGCGGCCGGTTGCGGTGGGCCCGCACGCCGAGGTTGACCTGCGCGATGGCGTCCAGGCCCAACCGGTCATAGGTGTCAACCAGTAGGCCGATCTCGACGCCGTATCCGGGCGCAAACGGCACCGACATCAGCAGTTCGCGGGTGGCCGCATACTCGCCACCCAGCGGCTGCAGCACACAACCCAGCTCGGGTCGCAGCGCCGCGAGCAGCGGCCGCGCCACCAACTCGGTGACCCGGCCACCGCCGGTGGCGCCTTCGCGGCCGCTGGCATCGCTGACATTCAGCGGTCGTCGGTAGAAGCTCTTGACCAGGTGTATGCCGTCCTCGGTGAGCAGCGGCCCGAGCAGCCGCGGCACGAACATCGGGTGCGGGTCGATCAGGTCGGAGTCGACGAACACCACGATGTCGCCATCGGTGGCGGCCAGTGACCGCCACAGCACCTCGCCTTTGCCGGGCCGCGGCGGAATCTGGGGCAAGGCTTGCTCTCTGGTGACGACGCGGGCGCCCGCGGCGATGGCCCGGATCTCGGTGTCGTCGGTGGAGCCCGAATCAAGCACGATCAGCTCATCGACCAGCCCGCCGACCAGCGGTGAAATGCTGTCGATCACCGATTCGACGGTGTCTTCCTCGTTGAGGGCAGGCAGCACGACCGAGATGGTTCGTCCGGCCCCTTTAGCTTTAGCCGTCACCAACTCGTCGACCGTCCAACCCGGACGAGTCCAACAGCGGTCGGCCAGCCAGACGTCGCCGGGCAGTGCGGTCAATGCCCCCTCGGCAGCGAGATCGACCAGCTCTGATGCCGTCATGCAAGTCCTCTCACCGTGCGCGTCGGCGGCCGTTGCCCGCGGATCGACGCCACCATTTCCAGCACCCGCCGGGTGGGGCCGACTTCGTGCACCCGGAACATCCGCGCGCCCGCCGCGGCCGCCAGCGCGGTGGCAGCCAACGTTCCCTCCAGCCGTTCGGTCAGGTCCACGCCCAGAGTCTCCCCGACGAAGTCTTTGTTGCTCAACGCCATCAATACCGGCCACCCGGTGTTAACAAGATCTTCCACGTGGCGCAACAGCGCCAGCCCGTGGAACGTGTTCTTGCCGAAGTCGTGGGTCGGGTCGATCAGCACCCGGTCGCGAGCCACCCCGGCGGCGACGGCCCGCTCGGCCGCCGCGGTGACTTCGCTGATCACGTCATCGACGACGCCGCGGGTGCTGATCCCGTAGCGGACCCGGAACGGCCGGGTGCGGGGTGGCAAGCCGCCGGTGTGCGAGCACACCAGGCCCGCTCCGAATTCCGCGGCCACCTCGGGGACTGCGGGGTCGATGCCGCCCCAGGTGTCGTTGATCAGGTCCGCGCCGGCCCGGCAGGCCTGTCGCGCCACCTCGGAACGCCAGGTGTCGATGCTGATCAATTGGTCGGGGTAGGCATCGCGCAGCCACTCGATGAACGGCACCACCCGGGCGGTCTCGGTCGCGGTGTCGATGCTCTCCCCCGGGCCCGCCTTGACGCCGCCCACATCAATCACATCGGCGCCTTCGGCGATCAGGCGGTGTGCAGCATCGCGGGCCGCGTCGTCGCCCAAGGTGGCGCCGCGGTCGTAAAACGAATCCGGCGTGCGGTTGACGATCGCCATGATCAGCGGGCGGTCGCCGGTGATTGGGCGACCGCATAGGGTGTGCACCCTTATATGGTGCCCGTCGGGACCGCTGCCCGAGCGGTGAGGGTCCAGCTGAACCTCACGAGACTCAACAGCCTCTTCAGTCGCTGGGAGAGGGATAACTGCCTCCCGCAATTCGACATCGCGGGTGATATCACCACCTGGTGACGTCACATATGACATCACTTTCGACAAGAGAGTCGCGCCCATCTGACGGTGCTGGTGTGGCGATTGATGACGAAGGGACGGCGCGCTTCGGGGCTCTCAGCCCTGCGGTCGCTTACCCGCCGCGACCTCGTCCGGATATTCGTCGTAGAACGGTAGATAACCTTCGTCGCGGCCGGCCAACACATACAGCGGATCCTCGACGCCCGGACCGTAAGCCTGCTCGCGCAGATCCACTTTGCGGCTCTTGAACGTGGTGGTGTGCTCCATCGACTCGACCACCCGCACGAACAGCGGCAGCGCATACGCCGGCAGCTGGTCATAGACAGTGCGGGCAAGCGCCTTTCCGTCGAACTCGGCGCCGTCGCGCAGTTTGACCGCGGCCATCCCGGCGCGACCGCCGGTGCGCGGAATCTCCACACCGAAAACAGTGCACTCCTCGATGGACTTGTCAGCTGCCAGCGCGCGTTCCACTTGCGTGGTGGCGACGTTCTCACCCTTCCAGCGGAAGGTGTCGCCGAGCCGGTCGACGAAGGCGGCATGGCCCATGCCCTGCGGGCTCATCACGTCACCTGTGTTGAACCAGCAGTCCCCGTCACGAAAAGCGTTGCGCACCAGCTTCTTTTCGCTCGCACTCGGATCGGTGTAGCCATCGAACGGTTGCAGCTTGGTGACCGGGCTGAGCAGTAGACCTGGCTCGCCGGCGGGTACCCGCCGCACCCGCCCGTCCTCGCCGCGCAGCGGCGCGCCGGTGTCGGGGTCGTATTGCACGTAGGCCAACGGCGCGAACGAGATGCCGGTCGACTTGGGCACGTTGAAGATGTTGATGAAGGCCATGTTGCCTTCGCTGGCCGCATAGAACTCACAGACCCGTGCGATGCCGAACCGGGCGGTGAACTCGTCCCAGATCTCCGGGCGCAAACCGTTGCCCGCGATCAGCCGCACCTTGTGCGCGCGATCGGTCGGCTTGGCGGGTTGGTTCAGCAGGTATCGGCAGATCTCACCGATATAGATGAAGGCGGTGGCCTCGGTTGCGATCACCTCGTCCCAAAATCGCGACGCCGAGAAGGATTTCCCAAGCGCGAGGGTCGCCCCGGAGTTGATCACCGATCCAACCGCCACCGTGAGCGCGTTGTTGTGGTACAGCGGCAGGCAGCTGTACAGCGTGTGGGAACCCTTTAGCCGCAGCCCCAGCCCGCCGAATATGGCGAGGGCCGCCAACCACCGTCGATGGGTCATCACGCTGGCCTTGGGATGACCGGTGGTGCCCGAGGTGAAGATATAGAACGCGGTGTCTTTGGCCAGCACCGCTGACGCCGACGGCGGATTTGCCGTAGGCGCGGTGACGGCCAACCGCTGCACCTCTTCGATCGTCGTCGGCGCGATGCCGGACCCGCCGCACTCGTCCACCGCGTCGACCAGATCGGATTCGACGACCAGCACCTTGGCCTCCAGCAGGCCAATGCTGTGGGCCAGCACCTCGCCGCGCTGGTGGTAGTTGAGCATGCCGGCGACCGCGCCGCATTTCACCGCGGCCAGCATCGCCAGCACGGCATTGGGCGAGTTCCGCAGCATGATCCCGACGACATCGCCGCGGCCGACACCGCGCGCCGCCAACACCGCGGCATATCGGTTAACGGTCGCGTTCGCCTCGCGGTAGCTCAGCTGCTGTTCGCCGAACCGGATGAACACCCGGTCGCCGTATCGGGCAGCGCGCTCCTGGAACACTTTGCCGATCGATGTTTTGGCGGTTGGCCGCGCCACCAGCCCGGTAAGCGCCGCGCGAACGATCACCGGAACGTCGCTTAATACGCTGTGCGCGCGGGTCGCGATATCGAGCAGGCCCACCGATCTTTGAGCACCGGAGTCGTGTTCGGACACTGTCAACCCCTCGTTTCGCTGCGCCGCCAGTGCGCAAGCCTAGCCCTGAGCGGCGACGACCCTCAGGTGGGTGCGCAGGCCGCGAGTGCCGCGTTCACATCATCGACTACCACCAGCCGGTCCAGCGCGGTCTGCGATACATAGCCGCTGTCGAGCAGGCCGTAGAGCCATGCGCGCAACCCGTCGAAATGTCCGCCCGGGTCCAGCATTACCACCGGTTTGTCGTGCACACCGAGATACCCGCCGGTCCAGGCCTCAAACAGCTCCTCCAGCGTGCCGATGCCGCCCGGCAGCGCGATGAACGCGTCGGCGCGGTCCTCCATGATCTGTTTGCGCTCGCGCATGGTGTCGGTCACGATCAGCTCGTCGGCGTCGGTGTCGGCGACCTCGCGCCGGACCAGCATCTTGGGGATGACGCCGACGGTCCACGCACCGCGGGCCCGCGCGGCGGAGGCCAACGCACCCATCGCGGAGACGTTGCCGCCGCCCCAGACCAGGGTCCAGCCCCGGTCGGCGATCGCCTCGCCGAGTTCGGCGGCCAACGCCAACAACTCGGGGTGCGTGGGCCCGGAGGCGCAGTACACGCAGACCGCCCACGCCTGCGGTGCATCGCGTTTGGATTGCACAGTCGAACCCTAGTAGACGTAGTAGACCGCTTAGACCGCCTTGCCGCCGAGTGCATTTGGGGCTATTGGCATGGCGGCAACCCCGCGCGCCATAAAATCCGGCGGTGCCGACTGCTTGGGTTGCCGCGCCGGCGGACGCCGTACTGGACCGGGTCGCGGCCACGCTGGACGAACCCCAAAGGTCCGGTGTGGTGCTGGTCGGAGCCGACGGCGTCGGCAAGACGCTGCTCGCGCGCACTGCCGGCGAGAGGTTCGCCGCTGGCAAGCCGTCGACCGCGGTGCGCCGGGTAGTGGGCACCGCGACGGGACGGAGCGTGCCGTTCGGCGCGTTCCGCGCCCTGCTCGACATCGCAGACGTCGCCGATACCGGCAGGCCCGCGGAGCTGCTGCGGGCCGCACACGATTCGCTGACCGGTGACGGCGATGCGCGGGTGTTCGTGATCGACGACGCGCATGACCTCGACCACCTGTCGGCCACCCTGGTGTACCAGCTGGCGCTGAGTCGCTCAGCGCGACTGGTCGTCACGATCCGGGCCGGCACCGAGCTGCCCGACGCGATCGCGGCGCTGTCGGCCGATGAACTGCTCACCCTGGTCGAGGTTGAGCCGCTGGATCGACCGGCCACGGCGGCACTGCTGGAATCGGTCCTCGGCGCGCCGCTGGATGCCGCGCTGACCGACGAGGTGTTTGCACGCAGCCAGGGCAACCCGCTGTACCTGCGGCACCTGGTCCTGGGCGGCGAGTTGGAGAATGGCCCACCACTGCCTGCCTTGATCGACGGCTACGTGGCCGGTCTGCCCACGCCGGCCCGCACAGTGCTCGACTACCTGGCGGTGGCAGAGCCCGTGGGCCGCGCCGACCTGGCGGCGCTGGCCGGCGAGCACGCCGTCGACGAAGCGGAAGCCACCGGCGCGGTCGCTTCCGATGACAATGCGATGGTGTACGCGGCCCATCCGCTCTACACCCGCCGCGTCCGCGCCGCGCTGGCGCCGGCCACCGCGCGGGCGTTGCGGACATCGCTGGTCGAACATTTGCCGGCTCGGCCATCCGGCCATCTCGGCGACCAGCTGCGACGGTCGGCGCTGGCCGTCGACAGCGACGCGCCCGGCGCCGTCGACGACACGGTGACCGCGGCCCAACACGCGCTGCGGTTCGGTGAGCTCGAACTCGCCGAACAGCTCGCGCGCGCCGCTCTGGACCGGTCGGGCGGACTGGCCGCTCGGCTGACCCTGGCGTACGCGCTGGCCTGGCAGGGCCATGGACGAGAAGCGGGCGCGGTGCTGGAGGCGGTGGATCCCGAGCAGTTGTCGCAGTCCGAGTTGATCGAGTGGGCACTGCCGCGGGCCGCCAACCAGTTCTGGATGCTCAGCGAGCCGGAGCGGGCCACCGCGTTTCTGCAGACCACCCGGAACCGCATCGATGCGCCAACGGCGCGGGCCACCCTCGACGCGCTCGCGGCGACCTTTGCGATGAACGCCGGCACTCCGCTGCGCGCGTTGCGGATCGCGGACGAGGTGTTGGCCTCGCCGCACGCCGACCAGGTGGCTGTGGGGTGGGCGGCGTCGGCGGCGGCGCTGAGCTCGGCGCGCACCGGCCGGTTCGACGACGTCGAGGCGCTGGCCGGGCGTGCGATGGCCGCCGAGCATCCCGGATTGCTGCGATTCACCAGCGGCTTCGGCCGAATCACCACGCTGCTGATGGCGGGCCGGCTGACCGAGGCCCGCAAGTTGGCGCAGCGCTACACCGACTTCGCCGAGCTGCAGCAGCCGGGGCGGGCGATCGGCGAGACGTTGGTGGGCTACGTGGCGATCGCCCAGGGCGATTTCGACGCCGCCGTCACGCTGCTGGGCCGGGCCGCCGATCCGCTGGCGCGGACCGGGTATTCCTGGGGTCCGCTGTCGCTGACATTGCTCGCTCAGGCACTTGGCCAGCGGGGTGAACAACTCGAGGCCGCAAAGGTTTTCAGTCGAGCGGAGTCTCGGCACGGCATGAAATCGAGGCTGTTCGCTCCGGAGTTGGCACTGGCCAAGGCGTGGTCGAAGAGGGCGCACGGGGATACGACCGGCGCGATCGAAGCCGCCCGTGACGCTGTGCAGGCCGCAGAACGTGGCGGGCAGTCGGCGATCGCGCTGCGCGCGCTGCAGGACGCGGCGCGACTCGGGGACACCCGTGCGGTGTTCAAGGCCGAACGCTTGTCGGTCGAGGTGGACTGCGTGCTCGGCCGGCTCACGCTGGCGCACGCCCGCGCGCTGGCCGACGGCGATGCGGCGGCGCTGGCCGAGGTGGCCGCGGACCTGGCCGATCGGGGACTGCATCCCGCGGCCGCCGATGCGTCCGCCCAGGCGCAACGCGCTTAGCTGCTCAGATACGCCCGCAGCACGGTCGCGGCCGCGGTGATCTGGTGCACGGGCACCCGCTCGTCGCGGGTATGGGCGACGTTGGGATCGCCCGGCCCATAGTTGACCGCGGGAATGCCCCTGGCGGCGAACCGCGACACGTCGGTCCAGCCGTATTTCGCCCGCACCTGCCCGCCGGCGGCCTCGACCAGGGCCTTGGCTGCCGGCTTGGACAACCCGGGCAGCGCTCCGGCGGCAAAGTCGGTTTGCTCGATCCGCAGGTCGAGCCCGTCGAAAACCTCACGGACATGGCGCAGCGCGGCGTCCGGCGAGCGGTCGGGCGCGAAGCGGAAGTTCACCGTCACCGACGCGGCATCAGGGATGACGTTGCCGGCGACGCCGCCGTCGATGTGTACCGCCGACAACCCTTCGCGGTAGGTGCAGCCGTCGATCTCGACACTGCGGGCCCGATAGCCCCCCAGCCGGTCGAGCACCGCGCCCAGCTTGTGAATAGCGTTGTCGCCCAACCAAGATCGGGCCGAGTGGGCCCGGGTTCCGGTCGTGTGGATGACGACGCGCAGCGTGCCCTGACAGCCGGCTTCGATGAAGCCGCCGGTCGGCTCGCCCAGGATCGCCACGTCGGCCGACAGCCAGTCCGGCAGCTCGCGTTCAATCCGTCCCAAACCGTTTGCGGCTGAGTCGATTTCCTCGCAGTCGTAGAACACCAACGTCAAGTCGTGCGCCGGCGCTGTGACCGTGGCGGCCAGATGCAGGAAGACCGCGTCACCGGACTTCATGTCGGTGGTGCCGCAGCCGTGCAGCGAATCTCCGTCTCGGCGGCTCGGCAGGTTGCCGGCTACCGGAACGGTGTCGAGGTGGCCGGCCAGCAGCACCCGCGTCGGTCGGCCGAGCGCTGTGCGCGCCAGCACGGCATTGCCGTTGCGGATGATCTCGTACCCCAAAGCCGCGGGAGTCTGCGCCCGCAGCGCGGCTTCCACCTCGTCGGCGATGCGCTTTTCCTGCCGCGATTCGCTTGG
>JAFAID010000647.1 GCA_019236925.1 Mycobacterium sp.
GCCGGTCAAGTCGATCCGCGAGGTCGACACCGACGAGCACCTGATTCAGCGCGGCATGATCCAGTTCGTCGAGCACCCGGCGAGGGGGCGCGTGCCGGTGCCGGGATGCCCACTGCGCCTTAGCGATTCGCCGGTGGGACAGCTGCGTGCCGCGCCCCCGCTGGGCGCGTCGACGAAGGACATCGTGGCGGAAGTGGCGGAAGAGGGGACCGAGCGTGTCCTCTCTGCTTGAATCCGGTACTCCACTGGCGGCCTACTACGCCCAGACGCAGCCTCGGATCGGCGAGGTCCTGTCACGGCGCAGGCTGGGCGCGCTGGACGCGGTCACGATCGGGCGCTACGCGATGACGATCGGGGCCACCGACCAGTCCCACTATGACGCGGGGGCCGCGCGCTCGGCGGGCTATCCCGGCGTCGTCGCGCCGCCCAACATGCTCGCCGCGATCGCCGAATGGGGCATCGGCACCGCTGAGGCCCAACTCCAGCCCGACGGGACGCCACACGATGGTGACATGCCGCTGGGCGACGGTGAACTCGCGCTGCGGGTGATGGGCGCCGGCGAGGAGATGGAATTGGTCAGCCCGGTGACCGCCGGCACACAGCTGGTGCTCGAGACGACGCTGGAGGCGGTCACTCCCAAGCAAACGCGTTCCGGCCCTTGTGTATTCGTCACCACGCTGAACACGTTTTCGTCCGCCGACGGCACCGTGCTGAACCGCAACCGTCGGACGGTCGCCCTGCGCAATCCCGTGCAGGAGTCGTGATGTCGATCAACTTCGAGGTTTCGGACACGCTGGAACCGCTCAAGCACGCCGCCACCCCCCTGCAGTTGTTTCGCTACAGCGCGGTGACCTGGAACCCACATCGCATCCACTTCGACGCACCCTATGCGCGCGAGGAGGGCCACCAGGGTATCGCGCTGCACTCCCACCTGCGGGCGGCCCTGGCGCTGCGGTGCGTCACCGAGGGCCTCGGCCCGCAGTGGCGGGTCACGAAATTCGCCTACCGGCTGCGCAAGCCCGTGTATGCGCCGGCCGATCTCGCCTACACCGCCAGGGTGACGGCGGTCGAGGGCGCCACGATGACCCTCGAGCTCACCGAGGAGCACCCGTCTGGTGCGGCGGGATTCGAGGGGACGGTATGGGTCACCAAAACAGCTGCAGGAGAGACGAAATGACATCGGCACGAGAGCAACGCCCGGTCCGCATCGGCAACTGCTCGGGCTTCTACGGCGACCGCGCGTCGGCGATGGCCGACATGGCGCAAGCCGGCGCCATCGACATCCTCACCGGCGACTACCTCGCCGAGGTCACGATGCTGATACTCGGCAAGGCGCGCGCCAAGGACAGCACCAAGGGCTACGCGAACACCTTCCTGCAGCACTTGGACGCGGCGCTCGAATCCCTTGTCGCGAACGAGATCCGGCTCGTCGTCAACGCCGGCGGGCTCAATCCCGCCGGGCTGGTCGCCGCGACCCGCGAACTGATCGCACGGCGCGGATACGACCTGCGCGTGTCCCACATCGGAGGCGACGACGTCTTCGGCCGCCTGGAAGCCCTGCAACGGGCGGGCCATGCACTGCCGCACCTGACGAGCGAGAAGCCCCTGTCGTCCTGGGCGCATCAGCCGCTGACGGCCAACGCGTATCTGGGCGGAATGGGCATCGCGCGGGCGCTGGAACATGGGGCCGACATCGTCATCACCGGCCGGGTCGCCGACGCTTCGGTGGTCGTCGGTGCGGCCGCCTGGTGGTGGGGTTGGGACCAGGGCGATTACGACGCGCTGGCCGGCGCAGTCGCCGCCGGGCATGTCATCGAATGCGGTCCGCAGGCCACCGGCGGCAACTTTTCCGGATTTCGTGCGATTGCCGGCCTCGTGCAGCCGGGGTTCCCGATCGCCGAAATCGCCGCGGACGGTTCGTCGGTGATCACCAAGAATCCGGGCACCGGCGGCGCCGTCACCCCGGACACCGTCACGGCGCAATTGCTCTACGAGATAGGCGATCCCGCCTACCTCAACTCCGATGTGATCAGCCACCTGGACACCGCCACGCTGACCGACCTCGGCCACGACCGCGTGCAGATCAGCGGCGTGCGTGGGTCGGCGCCGCCGGCAACGACCAAGGTCGCGATCACCGGGATCGGTGGCTGGCAGAACAGCGTGGTATTCGCGCTCACGGGAACGGACATCGACGCGAAGGCTGCTATCGTCGAGCGCTCTGTCCGCCGTTACACCGAGACCGTCGACGGGGTGGATGCGGTCGCCATCGACCGCATTGGGCAGGCGCAGCACGATCCCGAGTCCCAGAACGCGGGAACCGAGCTGCTGAGGATCGCGGTCCAGGGAACCAAAGACGCCGTCGGGCGAGCGTTTTCGTCATGGATGGTGGAACAGGCCCTCTCCAGCTACCCCGGCTTATACTCGCTCGGCCCGCCACAACCCGGATCGGCATTCGGTGTCTACTGGCCCGCGCTGCTCGACCAAGCGGTTCTCGACCACATGGTGCATCACTTCGACGGCACCACGGAGGTCGTCGCGCCGGGGCATCCACACGGCGCGGCGGAGATGGCAACGGCGCAGGCCGACCCGTCGTACGTGGCATCCGTGCAACAGCCATGGACCGGCGAACTCGTCGTCACCTCGCTCGGCGAGCTCGTGCATGCTCGCTCCGGCGACAAGGGCGGCGACGCCAACCTCGGCGTCTGGGTGCGGGACCGGCGAGCATGGGAGTGGCTCAACTCGACCCTCACCGTCGACGAACTGCGACGCCTCCTTCCCGAGACTCGGGAACTGGCCGTCTCGCGCTATGAATTGCCCAAACTCGGCGCCGTCAACTTCCTCATCCGGGGATTGCTGGGTACCGGCGCCACCTCGTCACTGCGGTTTGATGCTCAGGCCAAGGCGCTGGGTGAATGGCTGCGCGCACGCAGCACCAAGGTCCCCAAATCCCTTATTGGAGAGGAGTTCTCATGACTGTTCCCGAGGACAGCACGGTAGACGTCGTCCGCAAGGCCACCCGAGAGCTGGCCCGGTCCTTCGACTACGGGTACTGGCGGGAAAAGGACAAGCTGGCCAACTACCCGTGGGAGTTTGTCAAGGCATTCGCCGAGGGCGGATGGCTGGGGGCCCTCATCCCCGAGGAGTACGGCGGCCTGGGGCTCGGCATCGCGGAATCCGGCGTCATGATGCAGGAGATCGCCGCCTCGGGTGCGGGGGCCAGTGGCGCCTCCGCCGTGCACTTCTACCTCTTTCCACCGGAACCGATCATCAAGCACGGTTCGGAGAAGATGAAGCAGGAGTTCCTTCCCAGGCTCGCCCGAGGCGAGATCCTCATGGCGTTCGGCGTCACCGAACCCACCGCCGGTGTGGACACCTCGCGCATCCGCACCAAGGCGGAGAAGGTATGCGGTGGCTGGCTGGTCAATGGCCAGAAGGTTTGGATCAGCAACGCACAGAATGCCGACAAGATCCTGCTGCTGGCGCGGACGTCTCCCCGCAACGAGGAGAAGCCGCTGAACGGGATGACGCTCTTCTTCACCGATTTGGACCGCGACCGGATCACGGTCCGTGAGATCGAGAAGCTGGGTCGCTCGGCGATCGACTCCAACGAGCTCTTCATCGAGAACCTCACGGTTCGCGACGACGAGGTCGTGGGTGAGGTGGGCCGGGGCTTCAGGTATCTCGTCGACGGGCTGAACTCCGAGCGCATCGTCGTGGGGCTGGAGGGCGTCGGCATCGGCCAGGCCGCATTGGAGCTGGCGACAAAGTACGCCAAGGAGCGTGTGGTCTTCGACCGCCCCATCGGGCAGAACCAAGCGGTCGCTCACCCGCTGGCCGACTCCTGGATGCGACTCGAGTCCGCCCGGTTGACGGCGATGCACGCCGCGAAGCTCTACGACGACCACCAAAATTGCGGTGTCGAGGCCGCCGCGGCCAAGTATCTGGGGGCCGAGGCCGGCTTCGACGCCTGCGATCGCGCCATGTCCACACACGGTGGCTACGCGTACGCGAAGGAGTACCACGTGGAGCGGCTGTGGCGCGAGGCACGGCTGCTGCGCAACGCGCCGTTCTCTCAAGAGATGGTGCTCAACTACATATCGGCGCAGGCCCTTAAGCTGCCGCGCGCCTACTGATCGACCATCAAGCAGCCGTTGAACCGCCTCTCCAGTGTCGAGGCTGCGATCGGCACCGCGGCCACGCGCCAACCGGCGGCCGGCGCGGACACATTCTCAGGTACGAGGATGACTTTGTGCGACAACGCCGGCGAGTTGATTGATCTAGCCGTTCCGCTTCAACGCAGCCGTCGCAATCGTCTGCTGCGCAATATCTTTCGGAACGACTTGGGCGAAGTTAGACGCTTTGAGCTGC
>JAFAID010000648.1 GCA_019236925.1 Mycobacterium sp.
CCCGCACCGATCGCCGCGGTCCTCGGTGCGATTGGCGCGCGACCGGCTCGCTACCAGGAGCCGCCACCCAGACCAGCGTTGTGCAATCAGGGCGTCACGAGCCGAGCGCTTTGGTGAGCAGCACGGTGAGACGCTTCTGCTCGCCGGCAGTCAATTGACTCGTCAGCGGCTTGATGCGATCACCGATCGCCGCCGTCACCACGGCCACCAGGCCGCGGGCCTGCTTGGTAAGGCTCACCCGCACCGAGCGGCCGTCGCGAGCGTCAGCGGTTCTGACGACCAGGCCACGCTGGGCCGCGCGGTCGATGAGTCCGCTGACCGTGGAGCGCTCCAGGCCGGTAAAGGTCGCCAGGTCGGCCATCGTCGGCTCACGATCGCGCAGGATGCCCAACATCCGTAGCTGCGTCAGCGAGAGATCGTGTTCGGCCGCCACCTCGGTGAGCGCCGCCATCAACGCAAACGAAACCTGCACCAACGCATCTCGTAGATCGTCGAGCTGGTCCTGGCCTGGTCCGCGGTCGGAGGTCATGGCGGAAACCATACCTTAGCTATTTCGTATTGCCAACTATACTAATTCGTACTACGATCTATCTTCAAATGACAACGAGAGGGGAATCGCGATGAAAGCTGCAGTTGTGAGTGCGTTCGACCAGCCACCGCACTATGAAGAGTTCCCCGACCCGGTCGCTGCACAAGGCGATCAACTGGTCGTCGATGTCGTCGCCGCGGCATTGCATCCGCGCGTGCGTTCCCAGGCGAACGGATCGCACTACACCAGCACCGGCGAGCTTCCGCTGGTGCCCGGCATCGACGCGGTGGTCCGCGACGCGAAAGGCAAGCTCTACTACGCCCTTCTGGACGACACCGCACTGGGCACCATGGCTCAGCGCACGATCATTGAAAAGGACCGCAGCGTAGCGTTGCCCAAAAACGCGGACCCGGTGACCGTGGCGGCCGCGATCAACCCGGTGATGTCGTCCGGGGTCGCGCTGCGACACCGCATTGAGTTCAAGCGCGGATCGCGTGTGCTGATCCTCGGCGCAACCGGCAGCTCGGGGCGCATGGCGATACAGGTCGCCAAACGGTTCGGCGCCAAGGAGGTCATTGGCACCGGTCGCAACCCCCAGCGACTCAAGGAACTCAGGGCGCTTGGCGCCGATCGTGTGCTGACCCTCGACCAACTCGACACAGCCGGCGATGTCGACGTGGTCATTGACTACGTATGGGGCGAGCCCACCGCCAAAGGCATGGTCGACCTCGTCACCCACCGACGTGACCGCAGCAAAGAGCTGGTCTGGATCCAGATCGGCTCGATGGCCGGACCCGGCGCCGAAATCCTTTCCGCCGCGCTACGATCGACCCGCCTGGCGATCGTCGGCAGCGGCATCGGCTCGGTGGGCGGCCACGACTTCCGCAACGAAATCCCCGAGATCGCCAAAGCCGTCACCGAGGGAGCGTTCGACGCCCGCACGCAACCGGTCCCGCTGAGCGACGTCGCCACCGCGTGGACACAACCGCACGACGGCGACAGACGCATCGTTTTTCTTCCGTGACCCGTCAGCCGGGGCCGCTCCGCGGCGAACCATCGACCGCTTCGACCACTCCATGCTCGACGAGGTGATCGATCAGTGGCGCCGCACCAGCGGCCAGGTGCTCCGACATGGCTTTGCGGGCAAGCTCGCTGTCGTGTTTGGCCAGCGCCGCCAGAACCCGGCGATGGTCTTTTATCGACTGATGCGGCCAGCCTGTGATGGTGGGGAACACGGATTCCGGTGCGTAGCGGGTGATCTGCGACATCAATTGGGCGAGCTTCGGCGACGCGGCGGCGACGTTGATCGCCCGGTGAAACTCGTGGTTGAGACGAACCGTTCGCTCGTCCTCGCCACCGGCATAGGCGTCCTCCAGCTGGGCCTGGATCGCCTTGAGCTCGCGCAGCTGATCGTCGTCAATGTTGATCGCGGCTCGCGCGGCGAGTTCGCCGCCGACATGCGCCTGCACGTTGGCCACATCGGTGAGGTCGCGTCCGGTCACCGGCAGCACCACAAAGCCACGACGCGGCTGCTGAGCAAGCAACCCCTCGGCGCGGAGTTCGAACAGTGCCTCCCGCACCGGCGTGACGCTGATCCCCAACTCCGCAGCCAACTGGTCCAGCCGGACGTACTCACCCGCCGAGTACGTGCCATCGAAAATCCGCCTACGGACAAAGCGCGCAACGTCTTCCGAGAGTTGCGGCCGCGCAGCGAAATCCGGGACGCTCACAGTCAAATCCGATACTCGGCAAGCAGCCGCTTGCTGATGATGGACTTCTGTATCTCGCTCGTGCCCTCGCCGATGAGCAGAAACGGGGCGTCGCGCATCAGCCGTTCGATTTCATACTCCTTGGAATACCCGTAGCCGCCGTGGATGCGGAAGCTTTGCTGGGTGACCTCTGAGCAGAATTCGCTGGCGAGGTACTTCGCCATGCCCGCGGCGACGTCGTTACGTTCGCCGGAATCCTTCAGCCGGGCCGCGTTGACCATCATCAGGTGCGCAGCCTCGACTTTCGTTGCCATTTCCGCGATTTGAAAAGCGATGGCCTGGTGTTCGGCGATCGGCCTGCCGAAGGTATGCCGCTGCTGGGCGTAGCGCACTGCGAGCTCGAACGCGCGCACGGCCACTCCGACGGCCCTGGCCGACACGTTGACCCGTCCGACCTCGATGCCATCCATCATCTGGTAGAAGCCCTGCCCGGGGGTGCCACCAAGGATGTCGTCGGCGCTGGCCTGGTATCCGTCGAAGATGAGCTCCGTGGTGTCAATGCCCTTGTAGCCCAACTTGTCGATCTTGCCCGGTATCAGCAGACCGGGTGCCACCTCGCCAAAGCCAGTCGGCTTCTCGATGAGGAATGCGGTCAGATTGCGGTGCGGTGATTCCGCGCCCTCGTCGGTGCGAACCAACACCGCCACCAAAGTGGAGCTGCCGCCATTGGTCAGCCACATCTTCTGGCCGTTGATGGTGTAGCTGCCGTCGGCGTTGAGTGCGGCGCGGGTGCGGATCGCGGCGACGTCGGAGCCCAACTCCGGCTCGGACATCGAGAACGCGCCGCGAACCTCTCCGGTTGCCATGCGCGGCAATAGGCGCTGCTTCTGCGCGTCGGTGCCGTGCTGCCGCAGCATGTAGGCGACGATGAAGTGTGTATTGAGCACTCCCGAGATGCTCATCCAGCCGCGGGCCAATTCTTCGACGCACAAGGCGTAGGTCAGCAGCGACTCACCCACACCTCCGTACTCCTGCGGGATCATCAGGCCGAATAGGCCCATCTCCCGCATTTGATCGACGATGGCTTGCGGATACGTGTCGGTGCGTTCGAGCTCCGGCGCGTTGGGAATGACTTCCTTCTCGACGAATTGCCTTACCGTGGCGATGATTTCGGTCTGGAATTCGGTGAGGCCGAACGTCTCGGCGAGTTTGGTCATGCGGCGCCCATCTCCTTAGTCAGCAGGCGATCGTTTTGGCATCGGTCAGTCGCGTGACGTCGGCCGCGCTCAATCCCAACCGTGCGGTCAGCAGGTCGGCGGTGTCGCCGCCGAGTCTTGGCGCCGGTTGGCTCGCGAGATAACCGTCGTCGAAG
>JAFAID010000323.1 GCA_019236925.1 Mycobacterium sp.
GGGCAGCCAGTCCTCGTGAGCCACGACAGCAACATGGAGTCATCAGCTACACCCCACCGCCCTGGGCATCCAGGGCATCAGCCCCAGACACCATCAACTTAGGGATGGAGTCATGTGCGCACTAAGGTCGTCACCCGCGGCGACTGCAGCTTCGGCACATAAGCCTGCAGAAAGATCCGATCTACCGAACGGCACGTGAGTGTGACTTGATCCCGCAGTAAAGTTGCGTAGTCGGCCATCATCGCCTCCTGGTCTGACCAACCTGAGGCTACGGCCCAGCGGCCGAGGTCAAATGAAGTATCCGTATGAGCTTCCGTCTGAGGACGCTCGCTACGACTGGGAGCGGCTGACGGAAGTCACAGCTTGACCGTCCCCGGGTGAACGACAAGCGGGTTGGCGTGATCGGAGCGGGTATCTCGGGTTTGGTTACCGCGAAGGTGCTGCGTGACGTCGCCGAGGGCGGCGAGGTGCCCGTCGGCGAGCTGACCTTCGACGCCGACTGCCCACTCGTCGACGCCAGGCGCGCGCGCCTAGCGGAGGAGCTGCCAAACCGCTGGCCGTCGCGCAAGCCCGTGCCGGTCAAGCGGTGGGTCGAGGCCATCGACCGCTGCGATGGCGCGACGCTCTAGGACGAACAACAAACTGAGGCTCGATCCCCGTGTGCCTGACGTCGTGACCAATCTCTTCAGAGGCCACGCACTCCACCAGACACTCCTGCTGGGGCTGCATGGTCACCGCGGTGCCGGTTTTGGTGATGACGGGTTTCCATTGCCAGGTGGTTTCGATGGTCTTGTGGGATCTGACCTGGCCCCGTTCGGTGACCTCGCAGTGCAGGGCGCGGTGAGCGGTGTCGCAGGTTTCCTGCAACAATTGATCCTCGGACAGCCCGAGCTGGTTGCGGATAAGCCGCACCCCGAACCGGTCGATTTTTCCGTGGGACCGCAGCCGCTGGGCCAGCTCGGCCAACACTGCCTCATCGGCGGGGCTGATCGGGTCCGCGCTACCGAAGTCGGCGGGTTCAGCGAACTCCATGCCGATCAGGCCAACACCCGAGGCGACGTCGGTGTCGAACCGCAGCACGGTAGCGTGCAATCCGCTTGCCGAGAATGCGGCGCGCGGGATCGGGGTGGTGTGGGTCTGCGGCGGCCAGGGAATGCTGCGCTCGACGAAAACTTCCCCGTTGTGGGGTTCGAAGTGCTTGTGCAGCAACCAGATCGCGAATCGCTTCCAGGCCTCGGTGGACACCATGTACTGGCCGAGCTCGTCGAGGCAGGCTTGATCGGCTGCGGTCAACACACCAACGTCGGTGGCGTCCATCTCACGCAGCGCGGCGTAGTCGTTCACATCGTGGTCGCGCATCCGCGGCATCGGTACTCTCCCATCCCAACGAGGTGCAAAACACTTGTTATGGCAGCAAAACGTAGCAGCCGCCGCCGTCGTGCCGAGGCATTTTGGCGTCGGCGACCATGGTCGCTGACTGGATGCGCTGGTGGGGCAACTGCCACGACGACCACCACCGCGGCGTCGACGGCGACGACCACAGCCGCGACTTCTGGGGCTAACTATTTAACGAGCAACAGTGGGCGGGATCGCTAGGGCAGATCGCGGCTCGCAGTGACCACCCGCACTGACGTCAATGATGGCGCACGGCCGCCGCGACAAATAATCCGATGGCGCACAAGGCGCCGACGGCCCCCGAGATCAGCAGCGGCAGGTGGCCGTTGGTGCCCCACAACAGCCCCGTCCACAGCCCGGCGAACAGGATCGCAAAGCCGCTGGCGCCCTGAAAAACACCCTGGGCGCTGGACTGCAAATCGGCTCCGATGACGGTGGATACCCAGGTCTTGCCCACGCCGTCGTAGCAGGCGGTGAATACCCCGTAGACGGCGAGCAACAACCAGGCCACGACGATCTCAGTTGTGAACGCCAGCCCCGCAACGCTGATTGCGAAGCAGACCAGCCCGACGCCGAAGACAACAGGCGCCGAGATCCGGTCGGCGAGAAGTCCGGCCGGGAAGCTGCT
>JAFAID010000565.1 GCA_019236925.1 Mycobacterium sp.
TGCCTCGGCGCCGTCGAGCGACCGATTTGTTGTCACTTCCGCGATGAAGCGCGGCGACGACGAAACTCTTTCTGTCCACACTCAACTCGCCACACTCGGTGTGACGCCGAAGACCGGCGGGGTCCGGCGCGCAGACATCCCGCCGTCGCCGTGGCTGCATGCCAGCTATTGGCTCGAGAAGAAATCCGCTGGGCCCCGGCAGCCAGATGTGCACCCGTTGCTTGGGGTGCACGTTGAAATGCCCTCCGGCCGTGAGCATGTGTGGCAGGCGGACATCGGAACCGAGACCTTGCCGTGGCTGGCCGACCATAAGGTGCATGGCCGGGCCAGCATGTCGGCGGCGGGTTTCGCCGAGATGGCGTTGGCCGCCGGCCGCCAGGCTCTTCGCCTGCCCGTCGAGGCGGTACAGGTCAACGCGCTCGACATCGAGCAGACGCTTGTACTGGATGGCCAGACACGGGTCACGACGCAGTTCACTCAAGGCGCCGACGGGAATCGCGTTGAGATTCATGCCTCCTCGGCCGGCGGCAACTGGTCTCGGTATGCGGTAGCCGACGTCGGGGTGGTCGACGAGGAGTCGTCTGCCGAGCAGCGTGACACCGAGTCGGGCACCGACATCGAACTGCCCGACCACGCCGCCGAGCATACCGAATACTGCATCCATCCGGCGCTGCTCGACGCGGCGCTGCAGCAACTTGCTACCGCCATCCCGGCTGAGTCGACAGACGGGTCGGCCGACACACAGTACCTGCTGGTGTCGGTGGCCACGATCCGGGTGTTCAGCCGGAGTCGGCACCGAGCCCGGTGCCACGCCGATCTGATCGAGCAGGCGCCCGGCGACTACCGGGGCCGAATCGTCGTCACCGACGACGCGGGGACGGTGACCGCGGAGCTCACCGGTATCGAGCTGCGACCGGTCGACTCTCGAGCGGTGCGGTTGCCGTTGGAGCAGAAGATCTTCGACGCCGTCTGGGCGCAGAGTCCGACGCCGCAAACCGGCTCAGCGGGCGACCGCGTGGCCACCGGCAGCTGGCTGCTGTTGTCAGACTCCGATTCCGAGACAGCGGCCCGCGGCGCGGATGTTGCCGCCCGGTTGAGCTCACCGACCCGACGAGTGGTCACCGGCGCACTGTCGGACGGTCCGGCAGTGGTCGAGGCCTTTGCGAAAACCGCTGCTGATGAAAAGCTTCCGCCCGTCGGGGTGGTCGTTCTTCTCGGACAGCCTTCGTTCGACGGTGCCGACTTCGATGGCTCGCTTGGGCGCGCCCAGGAACTGATCGGGGCCATCTCGGCCGCGGCGCACGCTGTCGTCGACGGCGTGAAGGGCAATCCGCCGCGGCTGTGGCTGGTGACTCGCAACGGCCTTTCGGTTCACGACGATGAGCCCGGTGATCCGGCGATCGGGGCTCTTAAGAGCCTCATTCGCAACTGGCGGTTCCCCGGCGAAGCGGCGCGCGTTCTGGCCGGCGAGCCAGACCTCGGCACCACGCTCGTCGACCTGGGTAACGCGGACGATCCGGTAGCGGCTTTGATCAGTGAACTGGCTTCGCCCGCAGGCGATGACGTGATCGCGTGGCGTGCGGATGGCCGATATGTCGAGCGGCTCTCGCGTGCGACACTCGATGCCGGCCACCAAGGGGCGGTTATCCGGGATGACGGCTCGTACATCGTCACCGGCGGTCTGGGCGGGCTGGGCACAGTCGTCACGCGCTGGCTCGTCGAGCGCGGCGCGGGGCGCATTGTCCTCAACGGGCGACGCGAACCTTCTGAGGATCAGCAGAAGGCGCTTGGCGACTTGGCGATTGGCACCGAAATCGTCTTCGTGTCAGGCGATATCGTGTTGCCGGATGTGGCAGAGCGGCTGGTGGCGGCTGCCGAGGAGACCGGACGCCCACTGCGCGGAGTTGTGCATGCGGCCGGCGTCACCGGTGACGGTCTGGTGACTGCGCTCACTCAGGAAGGCATGCAGCGGGTTTGGGCGCCGAAGGTGGGCGGCGCATTGCGACTGCACGCCGCGACAGCCACCCGCGAACTCGACTGGTGGGTTGGCTTCTCTTCCATGGCAACGCTTCTGGGCCTGCCGGGCCAGTTGGCCTACGCCACAGCCAATGCGTGGCTCGATGCTTTGATGACGTGGCGACGCGCGTCGGGCTTGCCCGCGACCGCGATCAACTGGGGCCAGTGGTCGGACGTCGGGATGAGCCAGGCACTGACCTACAGCGTCCTCGACCCGATCACTCCCGATGAAGGCGTCGAAGCGCTGGAGTCCCTGGTGGGCGGGGCGCTGGCCCGGGTAGGTGTCGGACGACTGCGCCTCGATCGCGCCATCGCCGCAGCCCCCGACTTCCGCGAACTCAACTACTTCGAAAATGTGGTGTCCGAGTTCGACAAATCGTTGGGCGGTGCGACCGTCGACCACCGACCGGCCGTCGAGCACGGGGATCAGGCGCAAGTTTCCGTTCCAGACTGGTCGCAGTTGTCGGCCGAGGACAGGTTCAGCGAACTCGAGACCAGGCTCCGGACCATTTTGGCCCGCGAGTTGAGAATGTCGGCATCAGCGATCAACGTGGATCAGCCATTCCCCGAGCTGGGACTGGACTCGATGATGGCGATGACGGTTCTGCGCCAGACTCAGAAGCTAGTCGGAATTGACCTGTCTGCGAATATGTTGTTCAACCACCCGACCATCTCGTCATTGGCGACGTATGTGGCGGACCTGCTTGCACCCCAAGAAGTGCCGCAGGACGAAACTGCCGATCTTGAACTGGACTCGGCGGGCGGGGTGTTGGATGAGTTGTTCGATCAGGTGGAGTCGGCTTCGGCGGGCAGCGAGAGCGGTATTTTTTAATGGGAACGATTTTCGACAGGGTTTCGGCGATGCCCGCCGACAAGCGGGAAGCGCTGACGCAGCAGTTCGACAAGGCTTCGCGGATCGCCGCCGCCGAACCAGTGGCGGTCGTGGGGATCGGCTGCCGCTTCCCCGGCGACGCGGTGGGCCCGGAGGGTTACTGGAACTTCTTGGCTAACGGAGGGGATGGGATCAGCGAAATCCCTTCCGACCGCTGGAATGCCGACGAATACTACGATCCGGACCAGTTCGCTCCCGGCCGGATGTCGTCGAAGTGGGGCGGCTTTCTGCCCGAGGTCGCGGGCTTCGACGCCGACTACTTCGGGATTTCCCCGCGTGAAGCCGAAGCCATGGATCCACAGCAGCGGCTGATGCTGGAGGTGGCCTACGAAGCGCTCGAGCACGCCGGGATCGCGACAGACGATCTGTCCGGTGTGCGCGCCGCCGTGATGATGGGTGTGTATTACGGCGAGTATCAGACGATTTCAGCAGCCAACCCGGACAACATCGACGCTTACTCCGCAACCGGCAACGCTCATGCGGTCGCGGTCGGCCGGATTGCCTACCTATTGGGCCTGCGTGGTCCGGCGGTAGCGATCGATTCCGCGTGTTCGTCGTCGCTGGTCACCATTCACCTGGCCTGCCAGAGCCTGCGGTTGCGGGAGAGCGACCTGGCTTTGGCCGGCGGCGTCAGCCTGATCCTGCGCCCGGAAACTCAGATCGCGATGGCCAAGTGGGGAATGCTGTCCCCGCAGGGCCGGTGCCATTCCTTCGACTCCAGGGCCGACGGGTTCGTCCGCGGCGAGGGCTGCGGAGTGGTAGTGCTCAAGCGGCTGACCGACGCGGTGCGCGACGGCGA
>JAFAID010000662.1 GCA_019236925.1 Mycobacterium sp.
TGAATGCTCGCTTCCAGAGCCGGAGGTGTGACCGAGGCCGTCGCTGGCCGCCTCGGTAAAACTCACGCTGACGCGTTCGCGGGGAAACATCTTCGCCATGTCACTCCCCAGGTGTCTGACCAGCGGCGTCGGTGACCGGCGCCGCGATTCTTTGCTGAGAACAGCAGGTTATATTCTGAGAAACTCCTGTCAGCACGCGCTGCCGATTTTCTCAGCTGGCAGGCTATCTTTGGGGCCACCGAGAGATGAGGAGTCTCCCATGGACAACAAGAGATCACGCGCAGTACGGGTCGGCTAAGCGCCGCAGCCGGTGCCTTCGCGGCCGCGGGAATGGTCTCGGCGGCCGTCGCGCCGACCGCTCGCGCCGACGACTCCAGCGAAATACTCGCCGACGTCACGGCCGTGGAGACTGCTGCTCACGCCGATTTCACTACGGCCGCTGCGGATTTCGCCACCGGCAGGGCCGGTGACGCCGCCGGCCTGACAGCCTTGTTCGAGGGCCTTGACGACCAAGTCTTCGGCGTCCCGGACACCTACGAGGTAGGCGAGCTCGACGCGCTTTACCACGTCGCCGTCATCCCTGCGAATACCTTTGAGTTTTCCTTCGCCACCCCAACACTTGCGAACTACGTCACCGAGGCGAACACGATCTACACCACGGGCATGGCGGACATGACCAGCCAAGCGAACGATTTTGCCGTGGGCGACTACACCGACGGTGCGGTTTTCCAAGACCTAGGTTGGCTTGATATTGGGACAATACCTGGCCAGATTGAGTTCATCGGTGCGGTCGAGCAGCTCCTGGCCTCACTAGCCGGGACCTGACAGTGACCGGTTAACCCGGGCCGCCGCTGGCCGCCGCGAACAGTGGCACCAGCACGTCGCTGATCGGCGTCGCAATGCCGTGGGCACGCGCCTTGCGGATGATCACCCCGTTGCGGATGTCCCACTCCTGCGGCCGGCCGGCCTCGCGGTCGGCCAGCATCGAGGTGCCCATATCGGTGGGCGCCTGGCGGAACATGTCAACCAGCTCGTCGACGACGTCGTCACCCAGCTTGGCGCCCTCGGCGCTGGCGACCGCAGCGCACTCGGCAACGTATCGGCGTGACAGCGCGGCCACGTCGTCGCGGCGGAACATTCCCGACCGTCGCCCGGTCAGCACCATCAACCCGGCCAGCGCATTGACCAGCAGCTTGCGCCAGGCAGCGGTGGTGAAGTCCGGGTCGCACTCCACCTTGCACCCGGCGCCGTTCAACAAATCGGCGATCTTGGCCGCGGCGGGTCCGGTCGGCAGCACCAGCCGTGCTTCGGTGCGCAGCCGTACCCATCCTTCGGGCTGAGTCTCGGCGCCGTACCAGACGATGCCCGGTATCACCGTCGACGACGGGCAATGCGGCTGCACCTGCTCAATCTGCTCGACGCCGTTCTGCAGGACGACGACGATGGTGTGCTCATCGCACAACCGGGCCAGCCAGCGACCGCCGTCAGCATTCTGAGTGGCCTTGATCGCCAGCAAGACGACCCCGACCGGGCCGGTGATCTCGGCGGGATCGGTGCGTACCGGTCCGGGCACGACGATCGGGTCGGCCCCGTCGGGCCGCAATTCAATCTGTGGTCGCGGTGTCCGTCCGCATAGCAGAATCTGGTGGCCGGCGGCGTATAGGTAGCCGGCAACCGTCGTACCGACGGCGCCGGGACCGACAACTGCTACTTCTCTGACGACATCCATGACGGTCCTTGAAATTACCGCCTCTAGACTGTGCTGTCGTGTTACGCACTCACGCCTCTGGATCGTTGCGCGCCGCCGATGCGGGCCAAAAAGTGACGCTGGCCGGATGGGTCGCGCGTCGGCGCGATCACGGCGGAGTGATCTTCATCGACCTTCGCGACGCATCGGGTACCGCGCAAGTGGTGTTCCGCAGCGACGACGTGCTGACCCAGGCCCATCGCCTGCGCGCCGAGTTCTGCATCGCCGTCGAGGGTGTCGTCGAGATCCGGCCGGAAGGCAACGCCAACCCCGAGATCGCCACCGGCGAAATCGAAGTCAACGCAACGTCCTTGACGGTGCTGGGGGAGTGCGCGCCGCTGCCGTTTCAATTCGACGAGCCCGCCGGTGAAGAAACCCGCTTGAAATACCGCTACCTCGATCTGCGGCGCGACGGCCCGGGCGGGGCAATTCGGTTGCGCTCCAAGGTAAATGCTGCGGCGCGCGGGGTGTTGGCCGCGCATGACTTCGTCGAGATCGAGACCCCGACGATGACGCGGTCGACACCGGAAGGCGCTCGCGACTTTTTGGTGCCTGCCCGGCTGCAGCCCGGCTCGTTTTACGCGTTGCCGCAAAGCCCGCAGCTGTTCAAGCAGCTGCTGATGGTCGCCGGCATGGAGCGCTATTACCAGATCGCCCGGTGCTACCGCGACGAGGATTTCCGCGCCGACCGTCAGCCGGAATTCACTCAGCTCGACATGGAGATGAGCTTCGTCGACGCCGACGATGTCATCTCGATCTCCGAGCACGTGGTCAAGGCGGTATGGGCGTTGATCGGCTACGACGTTCCGCTGCCGTTGCCGCGTATCAGCTACGCGGACGCGATGCGACGGTTCGGCTCGGACAAGCCCGACCTGCGATTCGGGCTTGAGCTGGTCGAGTGCGCAGACTTCTTCAAGGACACCACATTTCGGGTCTTCCAGGCGCCGTATGTGGGTGCGGTGGTGATGGCCGGCGGGGCGTCGCAGCCGCGCCGCACACTGGACGGCTGGCAGGAGTGGGCCAAGCAGCGCGGGCACAAGGGTCTGGCTTATGTGCTGGTCGGCGACGACGGCACGCTGGGCGGCCCGGTCGCCAAGAACCTGTCCGACGCCGAGCGCGCGGGTTTGGCGGCACACGCCGGCGCCCAGCCGGGTGACTGCATCTTCTTCTCGGCGGGGCCGGCCAAGGCGTCGCGTGCCCTGCTGGGCGCCGCCCGCGTGGAGATTGCCCACCGGCTCAACCTGATCGACCCTGACGCGTGGGCGTTCACTTGGGTGGTGGACTTCCCGTTGTTCGAGCCGGCGGACGAAGCCACCGCCGCCGGTGATGTCGCGGTCGGCAGCGGTGCGTGGACCGCGGTGCATCACGCGTTCACCGCGCCCAAGCCAGAATCGGAGGCCACCTTCGACACCGACCCGAGCAGCGCGTCGGCAGACGCCTACGACATCGTCTGCAATGGCAACGAGATCGGTGGCGGCTCGATTCGTATCCACCGCCGCGACATTCAGGAACGGGTGTTCGCGATGATGGGTATCGGCCCAGCAGAGGCGCAGGAGAAGTTCGGATTTTTGCTCGACGCGTTCACTTTCGGTGCGCCGCCGCACGGCGGGATCGCGTTCGGCTGGGATCGGATCGTCGCGCTGCTGGCCGGGACGGATTCCATCCGCGAGGTCATCGCGTTCCCCAAGTCTGGCGGCGGCGTCGACCCGCTGACCGACGCTCCGGCACCGATCACCGCCCAACAGCGCAAGGAGTCGGGAATCGACGTCGTGCCGAACGCATCGCGTGCGGCTTCAGCGGAATAGACGGCGGACCTAGGGGGGTTGACCAGGCATGACCCCGCGTCGGCGACGATGCAGTGGGGGCACCACCCAGCCGCGCAGCGGCGAGGGGGACGAAGCGATGAGGAGGAGCGGCGCAGATGACCCAGGGACTGCCTGACACCGAAACGATCAAAGCGTTCAACAAGACCATCGCCGACGAGTTCCGGGCCAACGACGGGAAGGTCGGCGGCGAATTCGAGGGTGCCGACCTGCTGCTGCTGACTACGACGGGCGCCAAATCCGGTGAGCCGCGAGTCTCGCCGTTGGCTTATTTCCGTGTCGACGACAAGCTGCTCATCCTCGGGTCTTTTGCCGGCGCCGACGTCAACCCGGGGTGGGTGCACAATCTGCGCGCAGACCCGTCGGCCCGCATCGAGATCGGTAACGAATCCTCCGACGTCACTGCCCGTGAATTGCCGCCTGCGGAGCGGGACGAGCTTTTCCCCAAGATCACCGCGGTGGCACCCGGCTTCGCCGAGTATCAGGCGAAGACGACCCGGATCATCCCGGTTTTCGAGCTGCAGCCGGTCGCTTAGCCAGCGAGATATCCAACCTCGCGAACCGATCGACTGGTGCCGCCGATCACGGACCGATTACGTGTGCCTACTGTGGCCTACTACGGGACCGATAGCGACCACAGCTTGTGCAGCGTGCTCTGTAGCGGATGCCCGGACCGCAGGATGTTGACGATTTCGATCGGGAAGAGGTCCTGGTTGCCGCCGCACTTGGGCCAGGCCTCAGGTCCCTGGGTGGCCAGCACCCGGTTGGCCACCGCGATCTGCTCGTCGCGTGAGGCCATGGCCGGATCGCCGATCCCGCCGTTTTCGGCCCAGGTTGACGGCTTGAACTGCAGGCCACCGTAGAACCCGTTGCCGGTGTCGGCCCCCCAGTTGCCGCCCGATTCGCATTGCGCGACGGCGTCCCAGTCCATGCCCTCCGCGTAGGCCACCCCGGTAGTGGGATCAATGAACAGCGATATACCCAGGACGACCAACGCGGATATCACCATCGACTTGCACACCGACTGCATGCTCAGTGTTCCCCGTAAATAACTCATTTAACACGTGTAACAAATTCGCGTGAAAACTGTCAACGGGTGGGACTTTAGCAATTTAGTGAGATCTTTGATGTATCGGCGTTTCGAGTTGCCAGAGTTAAAAAGAGTAAATTATTGTGCCAATTGGTGCAATTGTTACTTATGACTTCTAACGTTGTTAGAGTTATCTAGTCGTGATCGAGTTACTTAGAGTGGTTAAAGTTACTGATGTTGCCTCTGTTGCTAGTGATGCCTCTGGGAAGAATGTGTCACGTTGCCGCGCCGTTATGTGACCTCGCCGAGAAACTCCTGCACTAGCCGCTTTGGGGCCTGTGTCAGCCAAGCCTCGACAATCAGCTCGCGCAGCCCCAGCTCGTCGATCTCGGCGAGTTTGACCAGCACTGCCGGATAGCCGTCGAAATGTGGGGTGGTGAAGTACAGGTCCGGTTCGTCGGCGATCAACGCGAACTTGACGCCCTCATCGGCCACCCGTACGCCGAGGATGTCGCCCTCAGGAGGTTCAATCCCCAACGCGGCTAACCCTTCCCGATCGGATTTACGCAGCGGCCGCTCCCAGGCGATCAGCTTCTTGCCGACCCGCCATTCGCGCGGTGACCGCTCTTCGGTGAGCTGGAGTTCGCCGACGATGCTGGCGACGTCCTCCCACGTGGCCATGACTCATTGTGCTCCGCCGAGACGGCCACCGCTGTGGATGGTGGCGCGGCGTTGTTCAGTCGTCGCTGCGGCCCGGGGCTGGCTAATGTTGCAGCTGTGGCCGATCTCGTGCTTCCCGACGAGCCGCTCGCGACGGATCAGCACCGGCCGAACCCTGGGGCCCGCTACCGGATCACCCACCGCACCGAATACCGCTACTCCGACGTGGTCACCAGTTCCTACGGGCGGGGCTTCCTGACCCCGCGCGACCTGGCCCGGCAGCGCTGCCTGTTCCACGAGCTGCGGATCTCACCGGCGCCCGCCGACAGCTCAATCAGCCGTGACACCTATGGCAACATCAGCTCGTATTTCCATGTCACCGAGCCGCACCAGACCCTGACCATCACCAGCGAGTCGATCGTCGAGGTGTATCCGCCGCCGCCCGAGCGTTGGGGGAGCGGACCGGCGCAGGCCCCGTGGGAGCAGGCCCGCCCGGTCGGCCTGAAGGGCGCTATGGCCACCGAGTTCGCTCTGGACCTGGATCCGCCCGAGATCACCGACGGGGTACGCGAGTACGCGGCTCCCAGCTTCGGCCCCGGACGACCGCTGATCGAGGTACTGCGCGACCTCACGTCACGGATCCACACCGACTTCACCTACCGAACCGGGTCGACGACGATTTCCACCGGAGTCAATGAGGTTCTGATGGCCCGGGAAGGGGTATGTCAAGACTTCGCTCGGCTGGCGATCGCCTGCCTGCGAGCCAACGGGTTGGCGGCCGCCTACGTATCGGGGTACCTGGCCACCGATCCACCGCCGGGAGAGGATCGCATGATCGGTGCCGACGCAACTCACGCCTGGGCCGCGGTGTGGACACCGCAGCCGCCGGGGCAGTTCGAGTGGCTGGGGCTGGACCCCACCAACGACCAGATGGTCGACGAGCGCTACATCGTGGTCGGGCGAGGCCGTGACTACGCCGACGTCCCACCGCTGCGCGGGATCATCTACACCAACTCCGAGAACAGCGCGATTGACGTAGCCGTCGACGTCGTGCCGTACGAAGGTGACGAGCTGGATGCGTGATTTCCACTGTCCCAACTGCGGCCAGCGCCTGACGTTCGAGAACTCGGCGTGCCTGTCCTGCGGCAGTGCCCTGGGTTTCTCTCTCGAGGAGATGGCACTGCTGGTGATCGCCAGGGGCGACGATAGCGAGCACGCCGGCGCGGTCGATGCCGGCGAGTACAAGCTGTGTGCCAATCTGCACCTCGCCGAATGCAATTGGCTGGTGCGCGTCGACGAGCCCGGCGGCCTCTGCACGTCGTGCGCGCTGACCATTGAGCGGCCCAACGACAACAACACCGCGGGTCTGACGGAGTTCGCCCGAGCCGAGGCCGCCAAGCGCAGGCTGGTCGCCGAGCTGCACGAGCTGAAATTGCCGATCGTCAGACGTGACCAGGACCCGGACTACGGATTGGCCTTCCGGCTGCTGTCCAGTGCACACGAGAATGTGACGACCGGACACGAAGATGGGGTCATCACAATCGATTTGGCTGAGGGTGACGACGTACACCGGGAGCAGCTGCGTGTCGAGATGGACGAGCCGTATCGCACCCTGCTGGGGCACTTCCGCCACGAGGTCGGGCACTACTACTTCTATCGGCTGATCTACCCGTCGAGCGAATACACGCAGCGGTTCAACGAGCTGTTCGGCGACCCGGATGCCGACTACCAGGAGGCGCTGGACCGCCATTACAGCGAGGGCGCGCCGGACGGTTGGGAAGAGACGTACGTGTCCTCGTATGCGACCATGCATCCGACCGAGGATTGGGCCGAGACCTTCGCCCATTACCTGCACATCCGCGACACCCTCGACACGTCGGCCTGGTGCGGTCTGGCGTCGGCGTCCGCGACGTTCGACCGGCCTGCGCTGGGCCCCAGCGCTTTTCAGACCACCATCGACATGTGGCTGCCGCTGTCATGGTCGCTGAACATGGTGAATCGGTCAATGGGCCACGACGACCTGTACCCGTTCGTGCTGCCGGTCGCGGTTCTGCAGAAGATGAAGTTCATCCACACGGTTATCGACGAGGTGACATCGACCGCAAACCGGCCCGCGGCGGTCAGCGAATCGACGCGGCAGTAACGGTCACGGCATCACCCGACGCTCGTCGGGGCCCCACAACGGCTGCATCCCGCTGGGCAGTGCCAGCTGCGTCGCCGTGATGACGTCGGCCAATTCACGCAACGCGGTGTGTACGGCGGTCAGCAGCTCGGCCAACTCGGCGCGGCGTCCGTCGGTGGAGACCACTTCCAGTTCGGCGGGATCTGACCGGCGCAGCAGGGTGGCGATCTCGGCGACCATCCGCTCCGGCCGCGACGAGCCCGACGACCCGGGCAGGTCCGCGAGGTCGGCCCGCAGTCGCTCCAGCTGATACACCAGCGAGCGCGGGTTCGTGGCGTCGAACAGCATCAACTCGGCCAGGGCGGCGACGCTGACGTTGCCCACCGTGCGGCGCCGGTAGATGACCGATGATTCGCACGCGACCAGGGTCGACTCGATGATGGTTCGCTCAGCGGCGGGAGCGCGGACGGTCGTCAGGGTGGCCCCCAGTAACGCGGTCAGTCCCAGACCGCGTTCGATCCGCTTGCCGATGTCCATCATCGTCCAGCCGACGTCCTGCACCATCGACTCCCCGGCCACCCCGGCCAACGTCAGCATCCCGACCAACGTCTGCGACTGGGCCGGGGCGAGCACGGCGTCGGCCTCGGCAAGCGAGTCCGGCGGCTCGGGGTTGTGCGCCAGCACGCGCTCGACGCCGGCCAGCACCACCCAGGTGTCGTTGGACAACTGGTCGCGCACCGCCCGGGCGGCAAGTGCCAATCGGTCCACCGACTGCACCAGTGACCCCGGCCGGCTGCGGTCCATGGTCATCGACCACAGCGTCGAGGGTGCTATGGCGATGGTCTCGGCCTGGTCATCTGACCCTGTTCCGGTACCGGTGATTCGGTCGAGCGCGGCCATCAGCACCGGCACGCATTCGCTTTCCGCGGTGTGCTGGCGGTGCCGGTACTCGTAGTAACGCTGACGGGCCACGATCAGCAACCGGGCCATGTTCTCGGCGCGTTCGCCGTAGCGCCCCATCCAGAACAGGTCGGACAACACCCGCGGCGAGCTGACCGCCAGGATGCCCGCGCCGGTCTTCACCGGCGGCTCGGGCGCCGGCAGGGTTACCTTCTCGGCACGCGCACGCTCCGTGGGACGGACCCAGACATCCTTCGCCACTACGGTTTTCAGCGTGTATGCGCCAGGGCCTGCGGCCAGCACGTAGCCCAGGCCGCCGATCAACGGTGCATAGCCGCCGGGTTGAGCGACCGTGAACAATCGCATCCCCACCCCGGCCGAAGAGAATTCGCCGCCGTAATTGATTGGCGCCGATGAGAATTGCGGTAGCTCCTGGCCGACCCACTGCGAGGGCGTGGCCGTGATGCGGGCGGTC
The DNA here is from genome assembly GCA_019236925.1 of Mycobacterium sp. GTDB lineage: Bacteria > Actinomycetota > Actinomycetes > Mycobacteriales > Mycobacteriaceae > Mycobacterium. The sequence continues at coordinate 8,758 of JAFAID010000662.1, forward strand.
AGTTCGGCCAGCTGCGCAGACGAAAGTGTTGGCCCGACAAGCGCCCGTCCGCCGACGGTGGGCTTGATCAACAGCGACGACAGGCGCGCCAGCAGGTGCGAGCGTTCGCTGTCGATGCCGCCCCAGTAGCAGGGCGCGGTGGCCAGCAGCGGTGCTTCACCCAGTAACTGCTCGGCGAGCTCGGGCAGGAACCGCAGCAGCCCAGGGCTTTCCAGGATGCCGCTGCCGAGGGTGTTGACGATGGTCACCGTTCCGCGGTGTTGGGCCTCCACCAAACCGACGACGCCCAACCTTGAATCGGCACGGAGATCCAGTGGGTCGACGTACGCCGCGTCGACGCGGCGGAACACCACGTCGACGCGCTTGAGCGTGCCGAGTGAGCGCATCCACACCTTGCCGTCGCGCACCACCAGATCTGCGCTCTCCACCATCGGAAAGCCCAACAGCGTCGCGAGATACGCCTGGTCGAAAGCGGTTTCGGAGTAGATGCCCGGGCTGAGCACAACCACCACCGGGTCTTGGACACCGTCGGGTGCCGCGTCGATCAAGGCCAACCGCAGCGCCTGCGCGAACGGTGTCGTCGGGTGGGGCGCGACCTTCTCGTAGAGGTCAGGCATCGCGTGTGCGACCACCCGTCGGTCCGCCAGCGCGTAACCGGCTCCCGAAGGCGCCTGAGTCCAGTCGGCGTTGACCTGGAAACTGCCGCCCGGCAGCCGGCTGACATCGCAGGCGTGCATGAATAGTTGATGATGCCCGGGCACTTCGATGCCGGTCGCGGCGCGCACGTAACCTGGGTGGGCGAAAAGCAATTCGGACGGCAGCACGCCGTCAGTGAGCGAGCGGCGGGATCCGTACAAGTCGGCGAGCACGGCGTCGAGCACCCGCGACCGCTGGACCAGCCCGGCCTCGAGTATTTCCCAGTCCGCCGCGGAGACCAACAACGGCAGTGAGTCCAGGCGCCAGGGCCGGGGCTCACGGCCGTGGCCGTCGACGGCCGGCTCCTTGCCGGATTCGATTCCGGCGTAGGTGATGTCGTCGTTGTCGACCAGTTGGTGCACAGCCGAGCGCAGCCGATTCAGTCCGGCCCGTCCGCGCTCTCCGACGGCGTCGGCAAGCTCGATCCAGGCGGGCCGCACATTTCCGGCTTCGTCGACGAATTCGTCGTAACTGATTAACGGGCCTGCTGCGCCGGGAGTGCGCAGATCGAACAGGGCTGCCTGCGCCCGCGCGGCGCGATAGCCGGCCAGTAGCTGGTCGACGTCGGAGCGGTAGTGAAGAGCCGCCGCCGGCTCGCTGGAGTGCAGGGTCATTTCAAGCCATCTCGACCGATGCCATTACCGCAGCACGGTACGCACGCGGCGCAGGTCGAGGATGCCCGGCGCGCCGATGTCTGTGGAAATTCGGGCCTGCTTTTCCCGGATGTCGGACAGGTCGAGTTTGCCCGGGGTGAAACCGGTGGCCTCGAAGCGGCGGGCGCGGCGCGCTTCGGCCGTTACGGCGTTGACGGGTGGCTCTTCGTAGGCCAGTCCGCCGGGATGCGCGACGTGGTACGTGCAGCCGCCGCGCGACGTTCCGCTGGCCAGATCGACAAGCTCGAACTGCAGCGGACCGTCGACCGTGATGCTCGGGTGCAGCGCGCTGGGCGGCTGCCAGGCCCGGAACCGCACCCCGCCCACATGAATGTCGGGGTTGTCGGTGGCCAGCAACGGAATCGGGTAGCCGTTGCAGGTCACCACGTAGCGGTGGCGGTCGGCGCCGATGATGCGAACCTGGATGCGCTCGACCGACGAGTCGACGTAACGGGCGGTCCCAGTGGCGGTGGCCTCCTCGCCGAGGGTGTTCCACGGCTCGATCGCCCCGCGCAGCTCGATCTCGACGCTGTCGAAGACGGCGGTGCCGATGCGTGGGAAGCGGAATTCAGTGAACGGGTCCAGCCAGCTGGTCTCAAACGGGATGCCGTGCGCGCGCAGGTCGGCGGCGACGTCGGCGATGTCATGAATAAGGAAGTGCGGCAATAGGTATCGCCCGTGCAGGTTCGAGCCATGCTGGATCAGCGGAGCCCGCAGCGGCTCGTCCCAAAACCACGCCACCAGCGAACGCACCAGCAGCGACTGCACCATCGCCATGCGCAGATGCGGCGGCATCTCGAAGCCGCGCAGCTCCAGCAGGCCGAGCCTGCCCCGGGGGCTGTCCGGGCTGTAGAGCTTGTCGATGCAGAACTCGGCGCGATGGGTGTTTCCGGTGATGTCGATGAGCAGATGCCGCAGCGCGCGGTCGGTGATCCATGGTTTGGGGGCGCCACGCCCGGAAGACGAAGCAAGCCGGGCGATTTCGGCAAACGCGATCTCGAGTTCGTATAGCGCCTCGGCGCGACCCTCGTCGGCTCGTGGCGCTTGCGACGTGGTGCCGACGAATCGCCCGGCGAACAGATAAGACAGCGAGGGGTGCCGCTGCCAGTAGGTCAGCAGTGAGACCAATAGGTCCGGGCGGCGCAGCAGCGGTGAGTCGGCGGGTGTGATGCCGCCCAGGGTGATGTGGTTGCCGCCGCCGGTGCCGCCGTGGGTGCCGTCGATGTCGAATGACTCCGTCGACAGCCGAGCCAACCGGGCCTGTGCGTAGAGGGTCTCCAGCTGCTGGCGTTGCTCCGCGAAACTGGCGGTGGGTGCGATGTTCACCTCAATCACCCCGGGGTCGGGGGTGATCGTCGTCGACTTCAGCCGAGGGTCCGGCGGCGGTTCGTAGCCTTCGATCACGACCGGGCAACCGACCTTCGCGGCGGCGGCCTCCACCCGGGCAATGAGGTCGACGAAGTGTTCGAGGGCTTCGGTGGGCGGCATGAAGACGTAGAGCAGCCCGTCGCGAACCTCGGCGACCATCGCGGTGATCGGCGTGGTCGCTGAGTCGTCCGGGTCCTCCAGCAGCGTCTCGTCGTCAGACAGGCTCAGCGCGTCGCCGACGGCGGTCGGGTCGGCGACGAACGACGGCCGTGGCGGCTTCCAGCTGATCGAATCCAGCGGCAGCCGCAGACCCGCGGGCGAATCCCCGTCCAGCAGCACGATGCGGCCGCGGCGCAGCCGCCAGTTGGCGCTGGCCCAGCCGCGCTCATCGTCGCGGCGGTGCAGCGGCAGCACGAACGCCGCCGCAGAGGTGGTGGATTCGTCGAGGCGTGCCAGCAGCTCGGCGCGGCGAGAGGCGGTGTCCCCTGCGTGGGGGCCGAGGTCGTCGTCGGATGCCACCGGATCGCCGTCGGGCTGCCGGACTTTGGCCGCCAGCCGCGACAGCGGGTCCTCGTAGGCCGGCCGCACCTGGGAGAGCGGCAGGCCCAGGCCGTCGGCGATACCGGCAAGCAGCTTGTAGGCCGCCTCGTTATCTGCGGGTGGCCGATTCGAATCGGTACTCCAGGGGTCGGCCAGCAGCGCGTCGTCAGTCCACAGCGGTTGTCCGTCGGCGCGCCAGCACAGCGCAATCTGCCAGCGCGGCAACGGCTCACCGGGATACCAGCGGCCCTGGCCGCGCTGGATCAGCCCCTGCGGGGCCCACGCCGCTTTGAGCCGGGCGGCCAGATCGGATGCCCGCCGGCGCTTGTGCGGGCCGTCGGCGGCCGTGGTCCACTCCTCGTCGACCTGGTTGTCCACCGACACGAAGGTGGGCTCGCCGCCGACGGTGAGCCGAACATCGCCGGCGGCAAGCCGCTCGTCGACCTGCCGGCCGACCGCACAGATCGCCTGCCAGGCCTGGTCGGTGTAGGGCAGCGTGACCCGCGGGTCTTCGTGGACGCGGGTGACGGTGTTGGAGAACTCCAGCACCGATTCGCAGGGGTCGATGCCGCCGCTGATCGGGGCCGCGGTGGCCGGGTGTGGCGTGGCCGCCAGCGGGATGTGACCCTCGCCGGCGAACAGCCCGGACGTCGGGTCCAGCCCGATCCACCCCGCGCCGGGGATGTACACCTCGGCCCACGCGTGCAGGTCGGTGAAGTCGGCGGCCGGCCCCGATGGCCCATCGATCGCTTCGACGTCGGACGCCAGCTGCACCAGGTAGCCGGACACAAACCGGGCGGCCAACCCGAACTTTCGCAGGATCGACACCAGCAGCCACGCGGAGTCACGGCACGAGCCGATGCCGGCCCGCAGCGTCACGTCCGGGGTCTGTACCCCGGGTTCCATCCGCAGGCTATAGCCGACGTCGGCGTTGATCGCCTGGTTGAGCGCGACCAGGAAGTCGATGGTGCGGGTGCCGTCCCGGACGCGGAAGTCCCGCACCCACTCGGTCACCAGTTCACCGGGCCCGGAGCCGTCGCCGTCTTCGTCGACCGGCCGCAGGTACGGCTCCAGGTCATCGGCGAGCGCCTTGGGATAGATCAGGCCACCGGCAGGCCACGTCTCGGCCCAGTCTTCGATGAAGAAGTCGAACGGGTTGATCACCTTGAGGTCGGCGATGAGCCCGACGGTGATGGTCAGCCGGCTGGTGGGATTCGGAAACACCAGCCGGGCAAGAAAATTGCCCAGCGCGTCCTGCTGCCAGTTGATGAAGTGGTCGGCGGGCTCGACCCGCAGCGAGTAGGCCTCGATGGGCGTGCGTGAGTGCGGCGCCGGGCGCAGCCGCACGACGTGCGGGTACACCCGCACGGGCCGGTCAAAGGTATAGCTGGTGCGATGCTCCAGCGCAACTTTGATGGTCATAACCGCTGATCCCATCACACCACTGACAAGGCTGCAGCGCAGCCCGATTCAACGCGGCCCGAGTGGCGTAACCGGGTTTCGGACGTTTCCGTTCCTAGGATCGCTCGGGTGGATGATCGTTACGGTTCGGACGTGCTGGCCCGCGACCCGCACAGCTCGCGGAGAGTCCGGTCGACTGGTCGCACGCCGACGCGGCTGACGTCGCCGCGGCGTGGCGGCGGATCCGCAGCCCGGGTGCGGGACTGGACGGATCTCGACGCAGCGCGGATCGGCAGGGTGGAGGAGCTGGTCGACTTCGTCACTCAGGGGGTCAACGGCGCGACCGGGCCGCCGGACAGCCGACGGTAGGTGTAGACCTGGATCAGCAGCGCCAGCGGGCCGGCCACGATGATGCCGATGCCGCAGGCCAAAAAGCCGAGCAGCACCACCAGGGCTTGTATCAGGAAGGACAGCAGCGTGTTGCCAACATTGGCCCAGACGGTGGTGAAGCTGGCCCGCAGCGCGTCGATCGGCGGTAGGCCGCGATCTGTCGCAAAGGCGATCGTGAACAGCGCGAAGAAGGTGAAGACAACGATCGCCAGGAACGACAACAAGGCGAAGACGACGCTAGGGAGCAGCGACAGCGTATCCAAGAGCGCGCTGATCACGCTGAGCAGCGCGCCGGCCAGGATGACATTGCCGAAGTTGCGCGGCTTGAAGAACGACCCGATGCTCACCGGCCTGCCGTCGGCGATGTCGAGCGCCCCGGACAGGAACGCGGCCTGCACGAAGATGCCGAAGACGAACGACACGATCGACAGCACGAGCGTGCCGGCGGTGCCCAAGCCCGCCGTAAACGATGCGCCGTAATCGCCGTTGGCGTCGGTGGTGTTGGCGTTGGCGCCGCCCATCAACACGAAGACCAGCCCGTGCACGACCAGCCCGATCACGGCGTACACCAAGAACGCAACGATCAGCGGCACCGCGTTCTTACCGAACTTGTTCCACGCCCAGCTGAACGCATCGCTGATGTTGAAGCGCTGCCCCGGCGGCGGATAACCGGGTAGCGGCGCGTAACCAGGCTGCGGAGGCCCGTAGCCGGGGGGCGGAGGCCCGTAGCCGGGAGGCGGAGGCCCATAGCCGGGAGGCGGCGGGGGTGCGCCATATCCCGGCGGTGGGGAGCCGTAGCCCGGCGGCGGCCCCGGAGGGGGTCCGTAGCCGGGCGGCGGCCCGGGTGGTGGTCCGTAGCCGGGCGGCGGTCCTTGCGGCGGCCCGGGAGGCGGGCCATAGCCGTGCGGCGGCGGATAGTCGCCGGGGTCAGGGTTGCCGCCCCACGGATCGCTCTGACCGCCGGGGTGCTCTGGGGGCTGGCTCATAGCCGCGAACTTAGCAAGTATTTCGCCGCGTCGCTGTGACCCGAACATTGCGATGGCATGTCGCGGCGACGTGGTATGCCTGAAACCGTGTCCGACGGTCTGTTCGACGTCCCCTACGAGACCGAACGCGCGCAGGGCGGTTCGGCCGCTGCGCCGTTGGCCGTGCGGATGCGTCCGGCCAGCCTCGACGAAGTGGTCGGACAGGACCACCTGTTGCAACCCGGCTCGCCGATGCGGCGCCTGGTCGAGGGCTCGGGCGTGGCTTCGGTCATCCTCTACGGCCCACCCGGCAGCGGCAAAACCACGCTGGCCGCCCTGATCTCGCAAGCCACCGGCCGGCGATTCGAGGCGCTGTCGGCATTGTCGGCAGGGGTCAAGGAAGTCCGTGCGGTGTTAGAGGGGGCGCGCGTGGCCCTCCTCAGAGGCGAACAGACCGTGCTGTTCATCGACGAGGTCCACCGGTTCTCCAAAACCCAACAGGACGCGCTGCTGTCTGCCGTGGAGAACCGGGTGGTGCTGCTGGTGGCGGCGAGCACCGAGAACCCGTCGTTCTCCGTGGTCGCCCCGCTGCTGTCGCGGTCGTTGATCCTGCAGCTGCGGCCACTGAGCGCCGATGACATCCGCACGGTGGTGCAGCGCGCGATCGACGACCCGCGCGGGTTGAACGGGCAAGTGGTGGTGGAGCCCGATGCCGTCGACCTGCTCGTGCGGCTCGGAGCCGGCGACGCCCGACGGGCGCTGACCGCGCTGGAGGTGGCGGCCGAGGCGGGGGAGCAGGTCACCGTCGAGGCCATCGAGCAGTCCCTGGACAAGGCCGCGGTCCGCTACGACCGCGACGGCGATCAGCACTACGACGTCATCAGCGCGTTCATCAAGTCGGTGCGCGGCTCCGACGTCGACGCCGCGTTGCATTATCTGGCCAGGATGCTGGTCGCCGGTGAGGATCCGAGGTTCATCGCGCGACGGCTGATGATTTTGGCCAGCGAGGACATCGGCATGGCCGACCCGACCGCGCTGCAGACCGCCGTCGCCGCGGCGCAGACCGTGCAACTGATCGGCATGCCCGAGGCCCAGCTGACCCTGGCGCACGCCACGGTGCACCTGGCCACCGCGCCCAAGTCGAACGCCGTGACCACCGCGTTGGGTGCGGCGATGGCCGACATCAAAGCCGGCAAGGCCGGGCTGGTGCCGCCGCATCTGCGCGACGGCCACTATTCGGGCGCCGCGGGGCTGGGCAACGCGCAGGGCTATAAGTACTCTCACAACGACCCGGACGGTGTTGTGCCGCAACAGTATCCGCCGGACGAGCTGGTCGGCGTGGACTACTACCGCCCCACCTCACACGGCGCTGAACGCGAGATCGCCGGCCGACTGGAACGGCTGCGGGCGATCATCCGGCGCAAGCGCGGTTAGCCGCGGCTGACCTCCGCCGCCACACCAGCACCAAGAGTCGACGCCCACATGGTCTGCCAAAGCGATGGCGCATGCGATATCGGCGCCGTGTTGATATCGGCCGCGCCATCAAACTGAAGAAGGCACTAAACCCTCCCCGCTAGTGACGGAAGCGACCGCTGAGTCTCGTGGGGCTCAAGCAGACTCCAGCCGGCTGGCGAGTGAGTGTCCCGCGTCGAGCACGTGGCGCTCGGCGATGCTGCGAGCCTTTTCGGCGTCGCCATCGGCGAGTGCCGACACGAGCGCCTGGTGATCCTCCAACGAGTTGTGCTCGTGCTCGGGGAACATCGCCAAGAAGTTCGACGGCACGACGCGGACGGCTTGCCGGATCTGCGCCATCAACCGCCGTGAATGGGCGGCTTGGTGGATCTCGCGGTGAAAATCCCAATTCGCGTCAATGTCGGTTGCCAAGTCGCGCAAACGCTGAACGCCTTCGGGGGTGACCCGCCGCGCGGCCCATGCTGCGGCCTGGCCGGTCAGCACGCCCAGGATCGTGAAGCTGTCCAACAAGTCCTCGGGGCTGATGCCGATCACCGTGATACCACTGCGTGGCGCGACCTTCACCAGCCCGTCGTAAGACAACTCCAGCAAGGCCTCGCGCACCGGGGTGCGGCTGGTGGCGAACTCCTTGGTGATGGCGTCGAGGTCGAGCCGGGTGCCGGCGGGCAGCGCGCCGGTGAGAATGCGGTCGCGCAGTTCCCGCGCGGCGCGCTCACGCACCGTGCCGGCGATGTCGACGTCGTTGGGGGCCATTCGATGACTGTAGGGCAATCTTGAATCTAACACTTGAAATCTAATATATCAGATGTTAAACATCAGTAATGACTGCACGACAGATGGCACTCGTCGCCTTTATGCAAGCGGGCAGCACCTCGGTGTACGCGGGGTCATGGCGGCACCCCGCCACCGAGCACGGCTACCTCGACGCCGCCTACTACGCCAAGATCGGCAGGCAACTCGAAGAAGGCTGTTTCGACCTGATGTTCTTCGACGACCGGCTCGCCATGCCGGGCATCTACGGCGGCTCAGTCGCCGACGCGGTGAAGTACGGCGCGCGCCCGGTGAAGCTGGACCTGTCCATCGTCCTGGGTGTGCTCGCGCAGGCCACGTCGCGCATCGGTCTGGGCGCGACGGGTTCGACCACCTACTACACCCCGTTCCATGTGGCCCGCACCTTCGCCACCCTCGACCACCTGTCCGGCGGCCGCGCGGCGTGGAACATCGTCACCTCGGTCAACGACAGCGAGGCCCAGAACTTCGGCCTGGACTCGCATTTGGGCCACGACGCCCGCTATGACCGCGCCGAGGAGTTCCTCGAAGCCACCGTCGGACTGTGGGACACCTGGGAAGACGGCGCCGTGCTGCACGATCGCGTCAACGGCATCTACGCCGATCCGGACAAGGTTCATGAACTTCGCCATGCGGGCGAGTTCTTCTCGGTGCGTGGACCGCTGACCGTGCCGCGCAGCCCACAGGGACGACCGGTGCTCATCCAGGCCGGCTCGTCGGGCCGGGGCCGTGAATTCGCCTCGCGCTGGGCCGATTTGATCTTCACCGGTGACCCGGGTGTCGAGGTGGCCCGCGACCATTACGCCGACCAGAAGGCGCGCATCGACGCCGCCGGCCGTGACCCGGAGTCGGTCAAACTGTGTCCGATGGCCTACGCCGTGGTGGGGGAGTCGGAGGATCACGCCAAGCACCGCGAACAGGTCTTCCTCAACGATCTGGTGCACCCGATGGCGTCGCTGACCCTACTCTCAGAGCTGATGAACTACGACTTCTCCCAGCACGATCTGGACGACCCGATCACCGACGAGCTCATCGACTCGGTGTCCGGTATCCGCGGCCTGGTGCAGAATTTGCGCAAGCACATCGGCGACACGATCACACTGCGCGACCTGGCCGGCCACCGCGCCACCCTGCTGCAGGGACCGCGTTTCGTCGGCACCGGCGCTCAGGTCGCCGACCAAATGGAGGAGTGGTTCCACACCGGCGCCTGCGACGGGTTCGTCCTGGCCGCAACGCATCTGCCCGGCGCCTTCGAAGACGTGGTGCGAATGGTGGTCCCGGAGTTGCAACGGCGCGGCCTGTTCCGCACCGGCTATGACGGCGTGACCCCGCGCGAGCACCTCGGCCTGCAGCGGCCGGCCTGCGTGCCCGTCGGAGCATGATGCTCGAAGGCATCCGGGTCCTCGACGCCGCCACCTTGGCTGCGGCACCGCTGGCGGCCACCTATCTCGGTGAGTTCGGCGCCGACGTCATCAAGATCGAGCAGCCCGGAGGCGGCGACCCGATCCGCACCTGGGGCAACCAGATCGACGGCGTCGGGCTGATGTGGAAGTCGTTGTCGCGCAACAAGCGTTCGATCACCCTGAACCTTCGCGTCGCCGAAGGTCAGGCGCTGCTGCGGCGACTGGTCGAACACGCCGACGTGGTGATCGTCAACACCCGACCGGCGACGCTGCGCAAGTGGGGGCTGGACTACCCGGCGCTGCGCGCCGTTAATGACCGCATCGTGATGCTGCACATCACCGGTTACGGGCTGACCGGACCCAAGAGCGAGCGGCCCGGCTTCGGCACGCTCGGTGAGGCGATGAGCGGCTTCGCCAACATCACCGGCGAGGCCGACGGACCGCCCACGCTGCCGCCGTTCATGCTGGCCGACGGGGTGGCTTCGCTGAACGCCGCCTACGCGGTAATGATGGCGCTCTACCACCGCGACGTGCACGGGGCGTCCGGCCAGTTGATCGACGTCAACCTGATCGACCCGCTGGCGCGGCTGCTGGAGCAGACGCTGCTGAGCTACGACCAACTCGGGGTGGTGCCGACCCGGGCGGGCAACCGCTGGGACATCTCGGCGCCGCGCAACACCTACCGCACCGCCGACGACCGCTGGCTGGCCATGTCGGGCAGCTCACCGCAACTGGCACTGCGGGTATTCCGCGCCATCGGACGCGCCGACCTGGTCGACGACGCCGACTTCTCCGACCCGCAGCGGCGGCTGGCCCGGGCCCGCGAGGTGGACCAGGTGGTCGCCGACTGGGTGGCCACCAAGACACTGGCCGAGGCGATGGAGATCCTCGACGCCGCCGAGGTGGCCGCCGCACCGGTCTATGACATCACCGATCTGGTCGCCGACGAGCAGCTGGCGCATCGCGAGGTCTTCGTCAAAGTCGGCGACGACGAACTCGGTGCCATGACGGTTCAGGCACCGGTGCCGCGGTTCTCGGCGGCGACCGGCCGGGTGCGGCATCTGGGTCCGCGGACCGGTGAGCACAACGCCGAGGTATACGGCGAACTGCTCGGCCTGTCCGGCGGCGACGTCGACGAGCTGCACGCCCGCGGTGTGCTGTGAAAGGAAACCGCCGATGACCCGGAAAGCTCTGTTACTGCGCCGTTCCGAGCTCGCCGTCCCGGCCAGCAACGACCATATGTTCGCTCATGCTGCCGCCTCGCAAGCCGACCTGGTGTTCCTCGACCTGGAAGACGCCGTCGCACCGGCCCATAAAGAGGCGGCTCGCGCGAAAGCGGTCAAGGCGCTCAACGAACTCGACTGGGGACGCACCGTGCGGGCGATCCGCATCAACGGCCTCGACACCCCGTGGTGCCATGACGACATCGTCGAGGTCGTCACCCACGCCCGGGAGAATCTCGAGACGATCATCATCCCGAAAGCGCTTCGGGCCCGCGATGTTTGGTGGGTTGACGTGCTGCTGACCCAGCTGGAAGCCAAACTTGGGCTGTCCCGTCAGATCCGCCTGGAAGTGCTCATCGAGGAGGTCGAGGGACTGGCCAACGCCGAGGAGATCGCAACGGCCAGTCCGCGGCTGGACGCGCTGATCTTCGGCGTCGGGGACTTCTCGCTGTCGCAGGGTGCACGGGTGGACACCAATTTTGTCCCGCTGGGCGAATACCTCGGCGACTTCTGGGCTTACGCCCGCAACAAAGTGATCGTCGCGGCGCGCATCGCCGGCATCGACGCGATCGACGCGCCATACCCGGACTACCGCGACCTCGAGGGCTATGAGCGCGATGCGCGACGGGCGGCGCTGATGGGATACACCGGCAAGTGGGCGATCCACCCGACGCAGATCCCGGTGGCCAACAAGGTGTATTCGCCGACCGACGAGGAAATCGCGCTCGCCGAGCGCAATGTCGCCGCTTACCGAGACGGCGAGCAGAAGGGGCTGGGCGCAGTTGGCGTCAACGGCGTGCTCGTCGACGCCGCACATGTGAAGATGGCCGAGGCGACGCTGGCGCGCGCCGCCTTGATCAACGGCGGCAGGGATAACGGATGAAGACTTTCACCGACGATGAGATGAATGCCCTTCTGCCGGCCGCCAAGGCATACAGCATCGTCATTCTGAAGCAGGGCCCCAAATTCACCGACGAGACGGCGCCGGCGACTATCTGGGAGCACGGCCGGCGCAATTTCGGGCTACGCCACGACGGCGTGCTGGCGGTGGTCCTGCCGGTCACCGATGGCTCGGACGTCTGCGGTGTGGGCGTGTTCACCGGAACCGTCGCTGACACCCTCGCGGTCATGAACGACGATCCCGGTGTGCAAGCCGGGGTGTTCACCTTCGAGGTGCACCCCTGCCGGGGATTCCCCGGCGACTCGCTGCCCTAGTCGGAATCTCCTAAACCAGGTCGGGCACCCGCAGGTGGGCGATTGCCAGTTCGAACTCGCCGACGTCGAACTGGTCGGCGCCGAGGTCGCGAAGCCGGGCGGTACGCAGCGAGCGGGCGCGCTCTTCGTTGCGCTGCATGGCCTCGAGGCTGTCGAACGTCGACGACGACACGGCCCGCCAGGACGTGCGGTCGATCATCAGGCTCGCGCTGCAGAAACCTTCGAGCTCCTCGATCGCGGGCAGCACCGACTGCCGGTAGAACTCGATGGCGCGGTCGAACTGGTCGGGGCGCACCTTGAGCCAGGTGGCCCGCACGCCGGCACCCGGACCGGAGGGGTGGTCTCGGTGCAGCACGGCGATTTCCCATTCGTCGACCGTCGGGCTACCGCCGAAGGTCTGGGCCGCCTGGTCGCGAACCGGCCGTATCCCGTTGGCGCTCGCACGCATCGCCTGTTCGTTCTCCCACGAGCTGGTCGCAATGCAACGACCGGAGCCGCGGTCGACCAACAACGAGATGCCAAGGCATCCGTCGACTTTTTCGAGTGCGGGCATGACTACGTCGCGGACGTGCGCGATCCCGGCGTCGATGAACGACGGCTGCGCCTCGATAGTGGTAGAGCGCGCGTACACTGCACCATCCCTTCTCTTCGAGCCGACTTGCTCGGATGGCAGCGCCCCGGCGGCGCCACCGGTTCCACTAACCACCTTCCTCTGGGGGATTGGCGATGGCAATGGGCGAAGCCGGTGCGTTTGTTCGGGATTGGCACAAGCCAATACTGACCGGCAGCCGATCGCTCGGTTCGGCCGGTCTACCCCGTAACCCCGATCAGACCAGCTCGGGCGCCCGCAGATGGGCGAGCCGGAGCTCGAACTCGCAGTCGTCGAGCTCGTCCGCGCCCGCTTCCCGGGTCTTCGCTTGCTTGATGGCCGTTCCCTGCTCCCTGCTGCGTTCCATCGCCTCGAGGCTGTCGAACGACGCACAGGACACGGCGCGTCCGGATGCCCGATCTACGAGCAGGCTGGCGCTGCAGAAGCCGTCAAGTGCCTCGAGCTCGGGCAGAACGGACGTCTTGTAAAACTCGATGCCCTGGTCGAGCTGGTCTGGCGGCAGCTTGACCCACGTCGCCCGCGCGCAGGCGCCCTCACCTGAGCGGTGATCACGGTGCAGCACCGCGATCTCCCACTCTTCGACCATTGGGCCGCCGATGCCGCCGAATGCCTGCGCCACTTGATCACGAATCGGCCGTATCTGCTCAGCGCTGGCGCGCATCGCCTCTTCGGTCTCCCACGCGGTGGTCACTATGCACCGGCCGGTCTGCGGGTCGGCCAACAACGACAGGCCGACACAGCCATCGACCTCCTGAAGTCTGGGCATGCTGGCATCGCGAATGTGCACAACTCCCACGTCGATGGACGATGGTTGCGCCTGGATAGTGGTAGAGCGCGCGTACACGATCCACCCCTTTCCTCTCGGGGCAGCGCCCCGGTGGCGCCACCGGTTCAACCAACACCTTCCTCCGCCGGATTAACCAAGGCAATGGGCAAATACGGGCGTGCCCGCCCGGGACTGCCGGCTCAAGATTGGCAGGTCACCGAGGCTGGCCCGTAGGCTGGACCGATGAATACCGATGTGCTGGATGTGGACACCGCGCGTCGCCGTATCGTCGATTTGACCGAGTCAGTTCGCGCGTTTTGCTTCCCGCGGGGCGACGGGCTCTGCAACGTCTTCGTCCCGCACGCGACGGCGGGGGTGGCGATCATCGAGACCGGCGCCGGTTCCGACGACGACCTCGTCGATACCCTCGAAAGGCTGTTGCCGCGAGATGATCGCTACCGGCATGCGCACGGGTCGCGCGGCCACGGTGCTGATCATGTGCTGCCGGCCATCGTTGCGCCGTCGATCACGGTGCCGGTACACCGTGGTGAACTGCTGCTGGGTACCTGGCAAAGCGTGGTCCTGGTCGACCTCAACCGGGACAATCCGCAGCGCTCGGTGCGGTTGACTTTTCTCGACGGTTGAACCGGACACGCTGTAGCCCGGTTCGTTGAGTGTTCAGTCGCGGGCAACCTGACCGGTACTGTAAGGCGGTCGAAATAGGCTGCTTAATAGGCTGAACTTGGGTAGACAGGCCAGCGGCAAGAGGAAGCGGAGAAGTGCAGACACACGAGATCAGGAAGAGGTTCCTCGATCATTTCGTGAAAGCGGGTCACACCGAGGTGCCAAGTGCCTCGGTGATCCTCGACGACCCCAACCTGCTGTTCGTCAACGCGGGAATGGTCCAGTTCGTGCCGTTCTTTCTCGGGCAGCGCACCGCGCCGTATTCGACGGCCACCAGCATCCAGAAATGCATTCGCACTCCTGATATCGACGAAGTGGGGATCACCACCCGGCACAACACGTTTTTTCAGATGGCCGGCAATTTCTCGTTCGGCGACTATTTCAAGCGCGGCGCTATCGACTTGGCCTGGAGGCTGCTGACCAACTCCATTGCCGACGGTGGTTACGGATTTGATCCCGAAAGACTTTGGGCCACAGTCTATTTGGATGACGATGAAGCGGCGAAGCTGTGGCAGGAAGTTGCGGGTCTGCCCGCTGAGCGGATCCAGCGCCGCGGCATGGCCGACAACTACTGGTCGATGGGCATTCCCGGGCCGTGCGGGCCGTCGTCGGAGATCTACTACGACCGCGGCCCGGAGTACGGCCCGGAGGGCGGTCCGCTGGCCAGCGAAGAGCGCTACTTCGAGATCTGGAACCTCGTGTTCATGCAGAACGCGCGCGGCGAAGGCAGCAGCAAAGAGGACTACCAGATCCTCGGGCCGTTGCCGCGCAAGAACATCGACACCGGGATGGGCGTCGAGCGGGTCGCGGTGCTGCTGCAGGGTGTGCACAACGTTTACGAGACTGATCTGCTGCGCCCGGTCATCGACACGGTGGCCGCGCGTGGCCCTCGCCCTTATGACGTCGGCAATCACGAGGACGATGTGCGCTACCGCATCATCGCCGACCACAGCCGCACCGCGGCGATTCTGATCGGCGACGGCGTCAGTCCGGGCAATGACGGCCGCGGCTACGTGCTGCGCCGGCTGCTGCGCCGGGTGATCCGCTCGGCCAAGCTGCTGGGCATCGAGGGGCCGATCGTCGGCGACCTGATGGCCACCGTGCGTGACGCGATGGGCCCGTCATATCCCGAACTGGTGGCCGATTTCGACCGGATCAGGCGCATCGCGGTAGCCGAGGAGACCGCGTTCAACCGGACGTTGCAGTCCGGTTCACGGCTCTTCGATGAGGTGGCCGGCGCCACCAAAGCATCCGGCGCCGGTGTGCTGTCCGGCTCGGATGCGTTCACGCTGCACGACACTTACGGATTCCCGATCGAGCTCACCCTGGAGATGGCCGCCGAAGCCGGCCTGGAGGTCGATCGAACGGGATTCCACGAGCTGATGTTGCAGCAGCGCCAGCGCGCGAAAGCCGATGCCGCCGCGCGCAAACACGCTCATGCCGACCTGTCGGCCTACCGCGAGCTGGTCGACGCCGCGCCCACCGAGTTCACCGGCTTCGACGAGTTGACGTCGCAGGCCCGGATTTTGGGCATCTTCGTCGACGGCAAGCGGGTGCCGGTGGTGGCCCACGGCGCCGAGGGAGCAGCGGGGGCCGGCCAAGTCGAACTTGTGTTGGACCGCACACCGCTGTACGCCGAGTCGGGCGGTCAGGTCGCCGACGCCGGCACCATCAGCGGCACCGGTGCCGGTGAAAGCGCCCGAGCCGCGGTGACCGACGTGCAGAAGATCGCCAAAACCCTGTGGGTGCACCGGGTCAACGTGGAGTCCGGGGAATTCGTCGAGGGCGACACCGTCACCGCCGCGGTTGACCCCGGCTGGCGTAAAGGCGCCACCCAGGGGCATTCGGGCACCCACATGGTGCACGCGGCGCTACGACAAGTGCTGGGGCCCAACGCTGTTCAGGCCGGTTCGCTGAACCGGCCGGGCTATCTGCGTTTCGACTTCAACTGGCAGGGTCCGCTGACAGAAGAGCAACGCACCCAGATCGAAGAGGTGACCAACCAGGCTGTGCAAGCCGATTTCGAGGTGCACACCTTCACTGAGCAGCTCGACAAGGCCAAGGCGATGGGGGCGTTGGCGCTGTTCGGCGAGAGCTACCCCGACGAGGTGCGGGTGGTGGAGATCGGTGGCCCGTTCTCGCTAGAGCTGTGTGGCGGTACGCATGTGCACAACTCGGCCCAGATCGGCCCGGTGACGATCCTGGGTGAATCGTCGGTGGGCTCTGGCGTGCGCCGGGTGGAGGCTTATGTCGGGCTGGAATCGTTTAGGCACCTGGCCAAGGAGCGCGCGCTGATGGCCGGGCTGGCGTCGTCGCTGAAGGTGCCCTCAGAAGAGGTGCCCGCCCGGGTGGCGAATCTGGTGGAGCGGCTCAAGGCCGCGGAGAAGGAACTCGAACGCACCCGTTTGGCGACGGCGCGAGCGGCCGCGGTCAATGCCGCAGCTGGCGCGGAGCGCATCGGTGACTTCCATGTGGTGGCGCAGCGGATGGCGGGCGGGATGACCGCTGCCGATCTGCGCTCACTGGTCGGCGACATCCGCGGCAAGCTCGGCAGCGATCCGGCGATAGTCGCGCTGATCGCCGAGGGCGAAGGCGGCAGTGTGCCCTACGCGGTCGCCGCCAACCCGGCCGCCCGGGACCTGGGCATCCGGGCGAACGACTTGGTCAAGCAACTCGCCGGAGCCGTCGACGGGCGGGGCGGCGGCAAAGCCGACCTTGCGCAGGGCTCGGGCAAGGACTCATCGGGTATCGACGCAGCGCTCGACGCGCTGCGAGCAGAGATAGCGCGGGTCGGCTGAGTGGACTCTGCACACCGCATGCCGGATAGGCCCGGGGGGGACGATCCCGGACCCGGACGGCGGCTTGGCATCGATGTGGGCAGCGTGCGCATCGGTGTGGCCAGCAGCGACCCGGACGGCATCCTGGCCACGCCGGTGGAAACGGTCCGCCGTGACCGGTCCGGCAAGCATGTGCGACGGCTGGTCGAGCTGGTCGCCGAGCTGCATGCGGTCGAGGTCGTGGTGGGGCTGCCGCGAACGCTGGCCGACCGCACCGGCGCGTCGGCCCGCGATGCGATCGAGCAGGCCGACCTGCTGGCCGGCCGGATCGCACCGATACCGGTGCGGCTGGCCGACGAGCGGCTGACAACCGTCAGCGCGCAGCGATCGCTGCGCCAGGCGGGGGTGCGGGGCAAGGATCAGCGTAGGGTCATCGACCAAGCGGCAGCGGTGGCGATCCTGCAGGGATGGCTCGACCAACGCCGTGCCATGTTGCCCGGGGAGGTCAACGGTGTCTGACGGCCAAGGGCGAACCCGCGCCCAACCCGTGGCGGTCGGGCCGCCGCGTCGCGGGCGGTCGCGCGCCGCGCGGCATCGCGCCGAGCGCGGCCGGCGTCGTCGGCGCATCGTGCTCGGATTCGCCGTCGGCCTGCTCGTCGTCGTGATCGTGGCAGCCGTGTTCGTCGGCTCCAAACTGTGGCACAGCTTCGGCCCGCAGAATGACTACGCCGGCAGCGGTAAACAGGATTTGGTGATTCAGGTCCACGCCGGTGACTCGACCACAGCGATCGGCGAGACGCTGCAGAAGCACGACGTTGTCCGCACCGTCAAAACGTTTCTTGAGGCCGCTGAGGGGAACGACGCGATCTCGTCAATCCAGCCCGGCTATTACCGGATGCGCACCGAACTTCCGGCGGCGTCGGCGGTGAAGCGGCTCGTGGATCCGCAGAGTCGGGTGGGCAAGCTGGTCATCCCCGAGGGGCAGCAGCTCGACGACACCACCGACGTCAAAACCAACGACACCACACCCGGCATCTTCACCATGATCGCCAAGGCGTCCTGCGTCGAGCTGGACGGTGACAAGCACTGCGTTTCGGCGGACGACTTGCGGAGCGCGGCCGAAAAGACGCCGCTGGCCTCGCTGTCGGTGCCCGCGTGGGCCGTTGATCCGGTCACCCGGATGGGCGCCGACCACCGCCGCATCGAAGGGCTGATCGCGCCCGGAACGTTCAACGTCGACCCGTCGGGCTCGCCGCAGACGATTCTGGAGATGCTGATCAGCGCCAGCACGGAGCAGTACGTGAAGTCGGGTCTGCTGGACACCGCCACCGCGATGAACATGTCGCCGTACAACGTTCTGGTGGTGGCTTCGCTGGTCCAGCGTGAGGCCAAACCGCAGGATTTCGCGAAGGTCGCCCGGGTCATCTACAACCGGTTGGCCGAGCACCGCACGTTGGAGTTCGACTCGACGGTGAACTATCCGCTGGACCGCCGGGAAGTGGCCACCACTGACGGCGATCGCGCGCAGCAAACGCCTTGGAACACTTACGTTTCCGAGGGGCTGCCGGCCACGCCGATTTGTTCGCCGGGCACCGATGCGCTCAAAGCAGCCGAGCATCCCGAAGCCGGTGACTGGCTGTACTTCGTCACGATCGACTCGCAGGGTACGACGTTGTTCACCCGCGATTACCAACAGCATCTGGCGAACATCGAGCTGGCCAAGCGCAACGGTGTCCTCGACTCCGCCCGGTAGAAAAGCCGGCGTGCTCGGCTCGCCGATCACGCATTCGCGCTCACCGCAGGTACATCTGGCCGCCTACCGCGCGCTCGGCCTGGCCGACTGGACCTACGAGCGCATCCAGTGCGGCGCCGACGAACTGCCCGATGTGGTCGGGGGGTTCGGGCCGGAATGGGTAGGCGTCTCGGTGACGATGCCGGGGAAGTTCGCTGCGCTGCGGTTTGCCGACGAACGCACCGATCGCGCCGAGCTGGTCGGATCGGCCAACACCCTGCTGCGTACGCCGCACGGTTGGCGCGCCGACAACACCGACATCGACGGCGTGATGGGCGCGCTGGGCACGGCGTCGGGTCGGGCGGTGGTGTCGGGCTCCGGCGGCACCGCCCCGGCGGCGATTGTGGCCTTGGCGGAGTTGGGCGTCGGCGATATCACCGTGGTGGCCCGTAACCCGGACAAGGCCGCCCGCCTGGCGGACCTGGCTGCTCGGGTCGGCGCTGCGGCCCGCTTCTGCGTCTTGGACGGCGCCGCTGTGGCCGACGCGGTGAGAGGTGCGGGCGTATTGGTCAGCACGCTGCCGGCCGATGTGGCAGGACGGTACGCCGAGGTCTTCGCCGGGGCGCCGGTGCTGCTGGACGCCATCTATGACCCGTGGCCGACACCGCTGGCCGCGGCGGTGTCGGCAGCGGGCGGTCGGGTGATCAGCGGCCTGCAGATGCTGCTGCACCAGGCCTTCGCGCAAGTCGAACAATTCACAGGGCTGCCCGCGCCGCGAGAGGCGATGGAGGCCGCTCTGGATTAGCGTGCCGCGCATGCTGATGGCGGCCGCGCTGCTGTGGATGGGGGCGCTGACCGGCTACGACATCCGCCAACGCCGGCTGCCTAATTGGCTGACGTTGCCGGGGTTCGCGGTGGTCGTGCTGGTCGCGGCCGGCTCGGGGTGCGGCCCGGCCGCTGCGCTGGGGGCCGGGTTGCTGGCCGCGGTGTATTTGCTGATCCATGCCGCGGCTCCGGCGGCGATGGGTGCCGGGGATGTGAAGCTGGCGCTCGGGCTGGGCGCGCTGACCGGCTGCTTCGGCGCCGATGTGTGGTTGCTCGCGGCGATCGGCGCGCCGCTGCTGACCGCGCTGATCGGGGTGGTGGCCCGGCTCGGCTGGTCGGCGACGACGGTGCCGCACGGCCCATCGATGTGTGCGGCCAGCGCAGCGGCGCTGGGGTTGGCCCAGCTGTCGTGACCGAAACTGGCAGCGTCTGGCAGTGCCGCTACTGGAGTCGGCAGTGCCTCTCGCCGCACCCTTTGGGCATGACAACCACAGCAATCTCAACCAGATCGCGCCAGGCCGACTACCCGCGCTGGCGATCCATTCGCGCCGATCTTGTCTTCTGGACGGTCGCGGGCGCCATCGTCGCCGCCCTGAACCGACCAATAGGTGACTGGTGGAACGTTTCGCATGCGGTGCTGCTCGCCGGCGGGCTGTCGTTCGTCGTCCTCGGTGTCATCTTGCTGCCCGGCCTGAACCGGGTTCGTCCTACGCCGCGCGGGCTGGTGGCCAGTTTCG
This sequence comes from Mycobacterium sp., assembly GCA_019236925.1. Classification (GTDB taxonomy): domain Bacteria; phylum Actinomycetota; class Actinomycetes; order Mycobacteriales; family Mycobacteriaceae; genus Mycobacterium. Next base: position 29,005 of record JAFAID010000662.1, read on the forward strand.
TGGTGACCAATTTTCTGCTGGCGCCGATCGTGTGGGCCGCGGCGTTGTTCGGCTGGTTGCCCCTGAGCGCCGCGGGCAACTGGGCGCTGGCCGATGCGGGAGTGGTCATGCTCGTGCTGGGCGTCTGGCAGCTCACTGCGTTGCAGCGGTCGTCGCGCACTGCACGCACAGCCTGAGGCTTTGTCCGCGACCATGCCGGTCGTGGGAAGATGGGACACGTGTTGCGATGGACCACTGCTGGTGAATCCCACGGCCGGGCGCTGGTGGCCGTGCTGGAAGGCATGGTTGCCGGCGTCAGCCTGACGTCCGAGGACATCGCGGACCAGTTGGCCCGCCGTCGGCTCGGCTACGGCCGCGGCGCCCGGATGAAGTTCGAACGCGACCAAGTCACCATGCTCGCCGGCGTGCGGCACGGGGTCACGCTGGGCGGCCCGATCGCCATCGAGATCGGCAACACCGAATGGCCGAAGTGGGAGACGGTGATGGCGGCCGATCCGGTGGATCCCGCGGAGCTGGAGGTTGCCCGCAACGCGCCGTTGACCCGGCCGCGGCCCGGCCACGCCGACTACGCCGGCATGCTCAAGTACGGCTTCGACGACGCCCGCCCGGTGCTCGAGCGGGCCAGCGCCCGCGAGACCGCCGCCCGC
>JAFAID010000056.1 GCA_019236925.1 Mycobacterium sp.
ACGCCGTCGACCATCGCGTGGTGGAGCTTCCAAAGCACCCCCCAGCGGCCTTCGCTCAGTCCCTCGACCACCCACATCTCCCAAAGCGGACGGCGCCGATCTAGCTGCTGGGAGACGACCCGCGCGAACAGGCGATCGAGCTCCCGATCGCCGCCGGGCGCCGGCAGCGCCGTGCGCCGCACGTGATACTCGAGGTTGAAGTGGGGATCATCGATCCACACCGGACGCGCCAGCGCGAGCGGCAGGAACCGCAGCTTCTGGCGGTAGCGCGGGACGAACGCCAACTTGCCCTCGACGTAGCGGAGCAGCTCGGCGTGGTCGGGAGCCGGCCCCTCGAAGATCGACATCCAGGCGACGTTCGCCTGCACCTCGTCGCTCTCGAGGTGCAGGAACGAGGCGTCGAGCGGGGTCATCCTCTGCATCTCAGCCTCCGTTCGCTAGGAACCGCGCGATCGCACGGTTGACCTCGTCGGAGTGGGCCGTGCCGAAATAGACATCGCAACGGCGGTAACTAATTCTACTGCGGTGACTAAATTCTATTGGAGCGTTTTCTATTGGAGCGTTCTATTGGAGCGCTCGCGCAGACGGAAGCTCCGCTAGAAATCTTCCGCTTTCAGGCGCAAGCTGGGGTAGATTCCCGACTTGTCACCAAGCTGTCCTTCCCCTGCCATGCGGACGGGGACCATACAGCCGCCATGCACACCGATCCTCAAGCGAATCGGGGCCAGCGGCGCCCGCTGCAGCTCCAGCGCACAGGTCACCGCGTCGGCGGCGCGGGTGAACGCGGCCACGAAGCTGTCGCCCTCGCCCTGCTCAACCGGACGCACCCCGGAATGGGCGGCGATGAGATCGGACACGACTTGGTTGAGGCGCGCGATCGCAGCGGTCATCTCGTCGGGCTGGGTCTCCCACAGCCGCGTGGAACCCTCGACGTCGGCCAACACCAACGTCACCGTCCCCGTCGGCAAAAGCCCGCTCACACCCTGCTCACTCCAGTCCAACACCGGTGTCAGCTCATGCTAACCAGCATTGGGCCACCAACAGCAGGTTGAGCAGCAATACCAGGCTGAGCCGGGCGGCCTTCGACATCTTGCCGGTGATAGAAGCAGCATGAGTTGCAATCAGCCGTCGTAGTCCTCAGAAGGCGCGCTCGAACTCGCTCCGATTTCAGCGACCACGGATAGGCGATGTGCCGCCCACCGTCACTCTGGCCGATCCAGCGTTGTTCGCGGCCCCGCCTGCGCCAGCCACTGACGGCCCTCGTTGAAATCTGCCCCTGCGCAGTGGAGGCGGGCAGCTCAGTCGAGGAGGCGCGCCGCTCCAGACTTTGATCCCAGTGTCGTTGACCTTCAACTGCGCCCGATCCCCCGGTGTGAGTCCGAACCGCTGACCGGTTGAACGGGCAGCCTTATCGGCGATCTCCATAGCCCGCACCGCTGGCGCCAAAACCTGCTGGCCCTGCGATCCCATCACCATCAAGCCGGACCGCTTAACGGCCTCCGCGGCCTCGTTATACATCGCAGTCCACCGACAATAGGACGCGAACGCGTCCACGTCCCAGCTGGTCAAAACTCTTTTCGCAATCAACTCCGGGGCCAGCCGATCCCACACCGCCTGCGCCTCAGGCTCCAGATCAACCGGCGGCACCACCGCACCCCGCTCAGGAACCGGCTCATCGCGGTTCAGCCGATGCTCACGAACCCCCTCAATAGCCTTCAGATGATTCGGCCGCGGAGTCGGCCCACGCCTACCCATCGAACAACCTTTCAATCACTGTTCGAACGAACACCCGTTCGATTTGCTGCACACGGCAAAAACCGACAAAACCTGTCAGCGCACACAACCGACTGACCGGGGTCGCGGACGGTCGATGGTCGTAGAGATGGAAAGCCCCCCACCATGGCAAGCCTCTGACGCGAAGATTTCCTGGGTGTCGGTGGTCAACTGGCGTGGGTCAGCGTGACTTGGTAGCCCATGGCCTCGAGTTGGTTGATGGCGCGGGTTTTGGCTCGCTCGGGTTGCAGTCGGTTGAAGTAGTCGGCGCCGGGGTCGTCGTAGAGGCAGCCGTTGGTTCCCATGTGCCAGA
>JAFAID010000372.1 GCA_019236925.1 Mycobacterium sp.
CCAAGGGTAAGACCGCAGGCCGCGGCACCAAGGGCACCAAGGCCCGTAAGAACGTGCCGGTGACCTTCGAGGGTGGGCAGATGCCGATTCACATGCGGCTGCCCAAGCTCAAGGGCTTCCGCAACCGATTCCGCACCGAATACGAGATCGTCAACGTTGGCGACATCAATCGGTTGTTCCCCCAAGGCGGTTCGGTCGGCGTCGACGAGCTGGTGGCCAAGGGAGCGGTGCGCAAGAACTCGCTCGTCAAGGTTCTCGGCGACGGCAAGCTGACGGTCAAAGTGGATGTCACCGCACACAAGTTCAGCGGCAGTGCGCGGGAGAAGATCACCGCCGCCGGAGGCTCAGCCACCGAGCTGTCCTAGCCGCCCGGCGACGTGACCGTGAGCGCGGCGCTGGTTGTCGCGTCGGCGCGCGGACGCACTGCGGCGCAATACGATCGACTGCTGAACCGGGCCGGCCTTCGGATGAACCGCGTGGTGCAGACCGCGTCACCGTTCAGCGTAATTGAGGCGACATCGGTCCCGACCTAGAGCCCGGCCACACCGACTTGGCGTCAGTTGACGTGTTTGTCGAACCACTCGATCGGAATTTCGGGGTGGCCGCCGAAGAAGTTGTACCCGTCGAAGCGGCGGTCGGTGCCTTTGATCCAGTACAGGCTTTTCTCGGCGACCGGAATCGCGTCGTAGATGTCCTGAACGTCTTGGGGTCGCGTCATCGTGTCGTCGTGCACCTGGGCGACCAGCGTCGGAACGGTCACGGCCGTCACGTGTTCCAGCGGTGACTGCTCCGACAGGTGGAACCCGGTGCGCTCATGCACGGCCTTGTCGAACTTGTCGTAGCCGTCGTCGATGCCGACGCTCTTGACGAACTCCTCGACGATGTAGCGGCCGGAAACCGGCTGGAGCATGACCATGGCCTGGATCTCGGAGAATTCCTCGGGATGCTTGGACCAGGCGACGGCGGTCGAATCGGCTCCCAGGCACACCGACAGCAACGCCTTTTTCATCGTTTTGGTGTCCGGACGAGCCGCGGCGTATCGCAGCGAACCGATGACGTCGCGATACTCCGTGAGCCCGATGCCGGCGATGCCGCCGTTACCTTGGCCGCTCATGCCGTGGTTGCGCATGTCGTAGGCGAGGACGTTGTAACCCGCGTCGTGCAGGGCCTTGTACTCCGGCAGGAAGTTGACTTCGAATCCGCCCAGGCCGCCGAACTCGGGCAGATGCCCCGGGTAGCCATAGCGGTTACCCGGCAGGAAGTGGTTGTGGATGATCAGCTTGTCCGAATCGGCGGGGATGAACCAGCCTTCGAGCGGTACGCCGTCCATCGACGGGAAAACGACGTCCTGGTAATCCAAACCGACTTCGTCGGGGCGCCGCAGCACCGGCGCCCGCCGGCCCGCCGTCGTTCCGGTCGTCCACAACTGGACGAAGTTGTCGAACGCTGCCTGTGCCGTGTCTTCGCTCGCCATATCGATGACCTCACTTTCAGTTAGCGCCTAAGACCTGACCTGCTAGCGCGAAGGTCATCCACGCAGCTGTGGAATCACTTCTGCAGCAAGACGTTCCATCTGCTCGCGAGCCTCTGCGACGTCACCGCCAACCGGGTTGAGCAGGATCGTTTCGGCGCCGGCGTCGATGACTTCGCGCAACCCGGCTGCGACGTCGTCGGGTGTGCCGGACACCGGTACCGCCTCGATGCCGGGCATCGCGCCGTAGATGCGGTGCAACCCGGCGAGGACGCGTTCGCGCGCCCTGGCCGGGTCATCATCGATCATCAGGTAAACGCGCTTGCCGATGGGAAACTGCGCGGGATCCTTGCCCTGTTCGGCCAGCTCGTGGCGCACCGTCTTCGCCGCCTCGACGAACTTCGCGGTGCTCGACGAACCCGCACCGAGGAACGCGTCGCCGTGGCGCACCGCCCGGGCCAGCGCCCTGGGGGCCTGGCCGCCGAACCAGATCGGCGGATGCGGCCGCTGCACAGGTTTCGGCTGGATCGGCAGGTCGTCGACCTGGCGGAACCGCCCGTGAAACGTCACCCTCGGCTCGTCGGACCAGGCCGCTTTCATCAACTCCAGGCCCTCGGTGAAGCTGCTGATGTAAGTGGCTTTGTCCACCCCGAACGCGGCGAACTGGCGGAAGCCGCCGCCGGTTCCCACACCGACGTCCAGCCTGCCGTGGCTGAGCCGATCGACGGCGGTGATCGCCGAGGCCAGCTGGAGCGGATCGTGCAACGAGGAAACCAGCACGGCGACGCCCAGGCGCAACCGCGCGGTGCAAGCCGCGGCGTACGCCAGCAGCTCCAGCGGCGCCAACAGCGGCGCCTCTCCGACCGTTTGCTCGAGTACCCACCCGCCTTCGAACCCGAGTTCTTCGGCTCTGGCGAGGTAGTCACGTAGCCCGGTCGCGTCGAAGCCGGTCGAATCGAGCTGGTGGATCGAAATGGAGAATCGCACCCCACTACCGTACGGTCCGCACTCCGCCGCCGCGGCGGTGCCGCTGGTCATCGGTAGGCTCGACATATGTTTGCCTTCCTGCCAAAACCGCCGGGTGTCGACGACGTGCGCGCATTTGCCCGCCGGGTCGACACCGCCCGCCATCACGGCGTACCCAAAGGCTGCGTGCTCGAACTCGGCCTGCGCGCTACGCCGCCGGAAGCCGGCGGCGTAGACCCGCTGGCGATCATCACCGGTGGCGGTCGGCCACTGGTCCTGCGCGAAGCGGTGTCCGCGCTGCACCGGGCCGCCGACGATTCGCGGGTTGCCGGCCTGATCGCGCGCGTGCAGCTCCCTGCGGCCGCGGCGGGGCCGGTTCAAGAGCTGCGGGACGCCGTGGCCGCGTTCTCCGCGGTCAAGCCGTCGCTGGCCTGGGCCGAGACGTATCCGGGAACGCTGTCCTACTACCTGGCGTCGGCGTTCGGTGAAGTGTGGATGCAGCCGTCGGGAACCGTCGGGCTGATCGGCTTCGCCACCAATGCGCTGTTCCTGCGCGACGCTCTGGAGAAGGCCGGCATCGAAGCACAGTTCATTGCGCGCGGTGAATACAAGTCGTCGGCAAACCTTTTCACCGAAGACCGCTACACCGATGCGCATCGCGAAGCCGACACCCGGCTGCTGGAGAGCCTGCGTGCCCAGGTCTGGCAGGCGGTCGCCAGCTCGCGCAACGTCGGCCGCGAGTCACTCGATGCGCTGGCCGACCGCGCGCCGCTGCTGCGCGACGACGCGGTGACATCGGGGCTGATCGACCGTATCGGATTCCGCGACGAGGCGTATGCGCGTATCGCAGAACTCGTTGGTGCCGAAGGCATTTCACCTGAGTCCGGCGATGCCGACGCCGACGATGCACCGCCGCGGCTGTATTTGAGCCGGTATGCCCGCGCGACCGGGCCAGGGGGGCCGTCGCTGCCATCGGTGCCGGGGCGCAAACCCAAGTCGACGATCGCCGTTGTCACCCTTGCGGGGCCGATCGTCAGCGGTCGCGGCGGGCCGCGGATGTTGCCGTTCGGCACGCCCAGCGCGGGCGCCGACACTATCACGGCGGGCCTGCGCGAGGCCGCTGCAGACGATTCGGTGTCGGCGATCGTGCTGCGGGTCGACTCCCCGGGCGGCTCGGTCAACGCGTCGGAAACCATTTGGCGCGAGGTGAAGAAAGCGCGCGACCGTGGCAAGCCGGTGGTGGTGTCGATGGGCGCGGTGGCCGCCTCCGGCGGCTACTACGTCTCGATGGGTGCCGACGCGATCGTGGCTAACCCCGGCACGATCACCGGTTCGATCGGTGTGATCACCGGGAAGTTGGTCGCCCGTGATCTGAAGGGCCGACTGGGTGTCGGGTCGGATGCGGTGCGCACCAACGCCAATGCGGACGCCTGGTCGGCCAACGCACCGTTCACCCCCGAGCAGCACGCTCAGGTTGAGGCCGAGGCGGACCTGTGCTACACCGACTTCGTGCAGCGGGTGGCCGCGGGCCGCAACCTGAGTGCCGAAGCCGTCGAGGCGGTCGCCCGGGGCCGCATCTGGACCGGTGCGGATGCTCTCGAGCACGGCTTGGTCGACGAACTCGGCGGTCTACGGACCGCGGTGCGCCGGGCTAAGGTGTTGGCCGGCTTGGACGAAGACGCCGAGGTCCGCCTTGTCGGCTATCCAGGCTCGTCGCTGTGGGACTTCCTGCGGCCCCGTCCGTCTTCGCAACCGGCGGCCGCGTCGTTGCCGGATGCCTTGGGGGCGTTGATCGGCCAGTCGGTGGTCGGAATCATTGAGCAGGCCGAGCGGACGTTGAGCGGTGCCAGCGTGCTGTGGCTGGGGGAGTCTCGTTTCTAGCTCGCGAGTGTGCCGCTGACGTAGATGATTTCGCCGAGCGGCTCGTCATCCTCGGGGGCGGGAAGCTCAAGTCCCTCGCGCTTGAACAACTCCGCACGAGATGTGCTGACAACATCCCAGCCCTTGGTGCGCAGATACTCGATGACATGGCTGCGCTCGCCGGCGTATACCAGTGACGGCATATCGATGTCGACACCTTGCTCGCGAAAGGCGGCCGACATGTCGCGAACCCGGTCGGCTTCCAAATCCAAATCCTTAAGGCCCGGAACGTATTCGGTGGCCACGGTGCTGCCTGACACGCTCATAGCGGTGACGTTGTCGAACAGCCGGTCCTGGGCTTCGGACGGCAGGTAGATCAGCAGACCTTCGGCCAGCCACGCAGTCGGTGCCTGCGCGTCCAGGCCGGCGGCCCGCAGTGCCGTCGGCCAGTCGTAGCGCAAATCGATGCCGACCGTCCGGCGCTCGGCGGTGGGCCGGGCGCCGATGCCGGCCAGCGTGGCCGTCTTGAACTCGATCACCTGCGGCTGATCGACCTCATAGACCACGGTTTCGACAGGCCAGTGCAGCCGGTAGGACCGAGAGTCCAGGCCGGAGGCCAGGATCACCACTTGACGCACACCCGCATCGACGGCCGCCAGCAGGTAGTCGTCAAAGTACTTGGTGCGCACCGCGACCCCGTTGATGATCGCCTCCATCCGGGCCGGCGATGCGTTCTCGATGGTCGAGAAGTCGATCTTGCCCTCGATCATTCTCACAAAGAAATCCAGCCCGACGGCACGGACCAGCGGTTCGGCGAACGGGTCGTTGATCAGCGCTCGGGGATCGTTCGTCGCCATCGCGCGGCCCGCGGCGATCATGGTCGCCGTTGCGCCGACACTGGAGGCCAGATCCCAGCTGTCGTCGTGAGTGCGCGCCATGGCCGCCCTAACCGAGGGTGGCGGCGACGTAGCTCATGTTGCGGAACAACGCCATCGACTCGTCTTCCGGGAAGGTAAATCCGTTGCGCTGGTAAAGCTCCGGGGCGGGATGGGCGATCACCTGCCAGCCGTGGCCGTTGAGGTAATCGACGACGATGCTGCGCGCGCCCTGATAGAACAGATCGGACGGGTTGAGGTCGAAACCGGCACGGCGCCAACGCTCGCCGATACGCCGCACGCTTTCCTCCGAGAAGGCGTCCGGGTCGGAGGTGTGCTCGGTGGCGAGCTGGCTTCCCGGCGCGCTGAGCGCGGTGATGTTGTCGAACAGTCGGTCCTGGGCCTCGGGCGGCAGGTAGGGCAGTAACCCTTCGGCGCTCCACGCCGTCGGCTGGTTCACATCGAAACCATGCTGCCGCAACGCCGTTGGCCAGTCTTCACGGAGATCGATGCTGACCGTACGGCGCTCGGCGGTCGGGTTGGCGCCGATATCGGCCAGGGTGTTGGTCTTGAAGTCGATCACCTGCGGCTGGTCGATCTCGTAGACCACCGTCCCGGCCGGCCACTGGAGCCGGTAGGCCCTGGTGTCCAGGCCGGAAGCCAGGATCACCGCCTGCCTGATACCGCCTTCGGTGGCGGCGATGAAGAAGTCATCGAAAAACCTTGTCCGCACTGTCATCTGCTCAGCCCGGGTTCGGCCATTCAGCGCCAGGTCGTCGTCGTCCAGGCTGACTTCTCCGTCGATCAGGCGGATGAACGGAGCCAGGCCGACCGCGCGGACCAGCGGGTCGGCGAAGGGGTCGTCGAGCAGCGGGTCGGGCCCTTGTGAGGCCAGCGCGCGCGAGGCGGCGACCATCGTTGCGGTCGCTCCCACGCTGGACGCCGGGTCCCAGCTGTCACCGTCGAACCTTCCCGATTGGGCGTGCGTCATGTTGATCGCTCCTACTTGTTCTTGGTAAGCGAGTCGTCCGTCAGCGTGCCGCTGACGTAGAGACGGTCGGCGAATGGGAAGTCGTCGTCAAGGGGCGGAAGCCCGTTGGCCGCGAACAGTTCCCGGGTGCTGCTGCCGGTGATGTGCCAACCGTGGTCGGACAGGTAGGGCGCCGCCTCGTTCCGGTCGCCGAAGTAGATCAGCTCGGTCATGTCGAGATCGAGGCCGTGCTTACGCCAGCGCTCGGACACGGTCCGCATGTGTTCTTTGAGACGCTCGCGCAGGGCGGCATCCCGCCTGGGCATGCTTTCGGTTGCGATCCGGCTGCCCGGCGCGCTGAGTGCCGTAAGAGTGTCGAGTAACCGGTCCTGCGCCTCGGGTGGCAGGTAACCCAACAGGCCCTCGGCGCTCCACGCGGTCGGCTGGTCGGGGTCGAAACCTGCGGCGCGCAGCGCGGCCGGCCAGTCGTCGCGCAGATCGATGGCAACCGTGCGCCGGTGGGCGGTGGGTTGCGCACCCATTTCGGCGAGGGCGCGGGATTTGAATTCGATGACTTGCGGCTGGTCGATTTCGTACACCGTGGTGCCGGCCGGCCACGGCAGCCGGTAGGCGCGTGCATCGAGCCCGGACGCCAGGATCACCGCTTGCCTGATGCCCGCTTGAGTCGCGTCGAGAAAAAACTCGTCATAGAACTTGGTGCGGACCGCCATATTGTCGGTCATCCGCGGCATGTTCCCCGAAGAACCGTCGCTGTCGTCGTGGAGGTCGGCGGGGCTCAACTCGCCGCTGACGAGCCGGACGAACAGGTCGACGCCGACGGCCCGGACCAGTGGCTCGGCGAACGGGTCGTTGATCAGTGGGCGCTCGGCCTTGGTTGCCATGGCGCGCGACGCGGCGACCATCGTGGCGGTCACGCCGACGCTCGATGCCAGATCCCAGGTGTCGTTGTCCGTGCGTGCCATCGCTACCCCTCTGCAAGAAGCCGAGTTGATACTTAGCCAATATAACGAGCTTACCACGCCGCCGAATGGCCACTTATCCGGGCATATTGCCGAAACCCGTGTGATAACTGGCCATTCGCGCCACGCTTTGGCCATGACGTACTCGGCAGCGGGAAAGCGGGTGGTGATCACCGGCGCGTCATCGGGGATAGGTGCCGCGCTGGCCCGGCGGCTGGCCGGCCACGGTGCGGTGGTGGGTCTGATCGCTCGCCGTTCGGAGCGTCTTGCCAAGGTGCTGGCGGACTGCCGCAGAACCTCGGCAGATTCGGCGATGTGGGTGGCTGACCTGGCCGAGACCGCGACGGTGGGCGAGCTGGGGTTGCGGGTGTGGGACGACCTTGGTGGCATCGACGTTCTGGTCAACAACGCCGCCATGCCGAAACGCCGGGTCGTCGATGCGCTGCATCCGGCCGAGGTCGAGGACGTCATGCGGGTCAACTTCTTCGCCCCGATGCGGCTGACGTTGGCCGTCTTGCCGCGGATGCTGGAACGCGGGCACGGCGTCATCGTCAACGTGGCCAGCGTGGGTGGTCGGTTGGGCATCATCCACGAGGCCGCGTACTGCGCCAGCAAGTTCGCGCTGTGCGGGTGGAGCGAGTCGATGGCCGTCGACCTGCACGGCACCGGTGTCTGCGTGAAGCTGATCGAGCCAGGGCCCGTCGACACCGAGATCTGGGATCAGCCGGGCAGCGAGGAACCCCTCTATCAGGGGCCCAAGGTGCCGGCCGGCGAGGTGGCCGACGGCATTATCGCGACGTTGGACAGCGAGCGGTTCGAGCACTATGTGCCGGACATGAAAGCGGTCGTCGACGCCAAAAACGCCGACCTCGACGCTTACATCGCCGGCGCGGCGGGGATGGCAACGCGATGAAAGCGCTGGTTTTCGGTGTGCCGCCGCAGCCGTTCGAGTTACCCGAAGATGCCAACCCGCTGGCCAAGAACCTCGCGTCCAGCCCGGTCGGGCTGCAGCAGGTGGCGGATCCCCAACTGCTGCATGACGATTGGGTGATCACTCGTCCCCGGCTGACCGGTATCTGCGGGTCGGACTCCAAGCAGATCCTGCTGGACTTCGGCGAAGGCGACACCGACAACGCCATGGCAGCCTTCTGCTCGTTTCCGCAAGTGATGGGCCACGAGGTGGTCGCCGACGTGGTGAAAGTGGGGCCGAAGGCCCGCGGCCTGGAGGTGGGCCAGCGCGTCGTGCTCAACCCGTGGCTGTCCTGCGGGCCGCGGGGCGTCGAACCGCCCTGCCCGGCCTGCCAGAGCGGCGACTACAGCCTGTGCTGGAGCTTTTGCGAGGGCGACATCAAACCCGGAATCCACACCGGCGTGTCGGCCGATGTCACCGGTGGCTACGCCGAGCTGATGCCGGCCCACGACAGCATGCTGTTCGCGGTGCCCGACTCGGTGCCCGACGAGATGGCGGTGTTCGCCGACCCGTTCTCGGTGTCTCTGCATGCCATAACCCGCCACCCGCCGCCGCGATCGGGCCGGGTGCTGGTCTACGGCGCCGGCTCGCTGGGATTGTGCGCATTAGCGATCCTGCGGGCCC
>JAFAID010000507.1 GCA_019236925.1 Mycobacterium sp.
TCGTAGTCGTAGAGCGCCTCCATGTGCTGGTTGCGTCGAATTTCGCCGCCGCCGCAAATCGCGACCATGCTGCGCATCGGCAGCAGCGGGGAATCCGACGTGGCATCGGTGAGCAAGTTGATGGCGCCCATCGAATTGCCCACGAAATGCGCCCGGTCAATGTCGAGCTCGTCGCAGAACCTGGCGATGTGTCGTATCCGCATCCCCCGGCCATCGTTGAAGTCAACGACTTTGGCCGACTGTCCGAAGCCCAACATGTCAGGCGCCAACACTCGATACCGGTCGGCAAGCGCAGGTATCGTTCGCTCCCAGCCGATTTCGGCGCTGACACCGAATTCGCCGCCGTGCAGCAGGATCACCGGATCGCCGTGGCCGGCCTCCAGGTAGCTGGTGACCAGCCCGTCGACGACGAGATCTTTGCGTTGAATCTGGCTGTTCATCCGTTACCTTGCAGCCTGGCCGGAAGCCGATCGCACGAATGTCAATACCTGCGATGCCAACAGGTTCAGTTGGTTCGTCACCGTCGCATCGACCAGTTCGCCTGCCTCGCTCCAGATTTGATCTGCGGAGTTGATCGCGACACCGAGCGGAGTCGGCCAAGCCCGCAGCGCATGGCCGATGGCGCGGAGCTGGTCCAGTGTGCCTACCGCCGCCTGCCATCCGTACGCGCAGCTGATGCAGCCCCATGGTTTGTTGTCGAGGTACACCCGGGAGTCGTCACGCATATCCTCGATATAGTCGAGCGCGTTTTTCACCAGTCCAGAGATGCCGCCGTGGTATCCGGGCGAACCGACGATGACGGCGTCCGCCGCACGGAGGGCCTCGATCAGCTGAATTGCCTCTCGCGTGCGGGCCGGTTCGTGCGGGTTGTACATCGGCAACTCGATATCCTCGCCGCAATAGAGTTTGGTTCGTCCACCCTGGCGCTCAACGGCCGCCAGGCAGTGCCGCAGGGCCCGCTCGGTCGACGAGTTCGCCCTCAGCGTGCCGCCGAGACCGACCACCAGCGGCCCTTGGTCCTCTGGCCCATCCGTCAACATCAACCGTGCCCTCCTTATTTGATCGCGATGGGATTGACCGGAGAGCCCACCGCACCAACGACTCTCAATGGCGGGGCGACGAGCTGAAACTCGTACACGCCATCGGCCGCACAGTCCTGCGCCAGTGCGGTGAGATCCCAGTATTCGCCGAGCATCAGCCCCATGTCCCGCAGGCATAGCATGTGCATGGGCATAAACGTTCCCTCGACCCCGGATATCGGGTCTTCGACCATGAGATTGTCGGCGGCCACGGCCGCGATGTCGTGGTCATACAGCCATGCGGCGCACGACCAGTCCAATCCCGAGCCAGGTTCGCCGCCGTTGCCGGTCTCCAGAAACCTTGCCCACCAACCGGTTCGGATCAAGACGATGTCGCCGCGGCCGACCGTCACGCCCTGAGCTCGCGCGACGTCGTCGAGCTCGGCCGGGGTGATCGGATTGCCGAGCTCAAGAAAGGTCTGCACACCGCGATGGCGGACGAGATCCAACAGCACGCCACGCGAGGTGATGCCCTTGCCATCGACCTTGTCGATGCCGCAGTGCAGCGCGCCCAGGCTGGTTACCGAGCCTGCGGGAAAGCCGTTGTACAGCTTATCTTCGTAGTAGACATGCGAGAGCGCGTCCCACTGGGTGGCGGCCTGCAGCGGCATGATCACCATGTCGTCGTTGAAGCGAAAAAGATCGTCCTGAAAGTATTTACCGAGTTCGCTCGCGCCCGGGTTGCGGGCCCAGCCCTTCCCGTAGCGGGACAGCGTATCCGCGTCGCCGCCGTCCACCGTCATCACATGGATCGGGTTGTGCCGGAACTTGAACGCGCCCTGCGGGCCCGATGACCCGAAGTCCACGCCGAGCGGAAACACCTTGCCGTGCTTGACCAGACTGGCCGCTTCGGCAACCTTGTCCGCGGTGATGAAGTTGAGCGTGCCCAGCTCGTCGTCGTCGCCCCAGCGTCCCCAGTTACAGACATCGCGCGCGACGCGGCGAAAATCGGTCAGGCCGGCCACAATGTTCGCCCTTCCTCGAGTTCGCGCGCGACTGCGGCGCCGATATTGCCCCCGTCGACCCAGAGAACTTGGCCCGAGATATAACTGGCGGCTTGGCTATTCAAGAACACCAGAGCCGCCGCCTGCTCGGCCGGGTCGGCGACCCGACCCAATGGTTTGGGGATGTCATCGAGGTACTGCTGGCCGTAGGCAGCGCGCAGCTGGTCGAGAATCGGGGTCTCGGTAACGCCCGGTCCGGTGCAGTTGATGCGAATACCTCGAGCACCGAGCGCAGCGGTATTTCTCATGGTGTAAAGGATGATGGCTTCCTTGGACAACCGGTAGCCCCCGTCGGCCAGCGCATCGGGATGTCGGTGACACCACTCGATGCCCTCGGGCATCGTGCGGGTGTTCAGCAGTCCGCCGACGATCTGCTGATGCTCCCGATACCCGGCCGCTGCCAGCGAGGACACACTCACGATCGACGATCCGGCCGGCATCTTCTCCAGCACCGCCTCGGTGACATGCCGTAGGCCGAGGAAGTTGATTGTGACGACGAGCAATGGATCGCCGATTCCGGAGGAGACGCCGGCGATGTTAAACAACGCGTCGACGTCGCGGCCAACCGACGCCACGGCGCGGTCGATAGATGCCGGTTCGGTCAAGTCGAGAGTGTGAAACTCCGCGATGTCGGTGCTCGGCGGATGCTTATCCAACCCAACGACGTCGGCCCCGAGTTCGGTGAGCTGCCGGACGACGTGGGCCCCGATCCCCGACGCACACCCGGTCACCACAACACGGCGACCGTCGTAACGCCACAACTCGTCGATCTGTCCCAAGTGTCAAACAGCTTCCGCTATCACGGCTGCTGCGCTTTCTGCTCTTTGGCGCGCTGCGCCGCCTGGACGCGACCTTCGTTGATTTCGGCCATCGCTTCGGGGATCTCGCTCGCGGTGAACTTGCCTCCACGGCCGGTGGGAAGTCCACCGAATGAGTAGCCCTCGTCGAATTTCGGTGCGGTCGATTCCGGCCGGCGCGCCTCGATTTTCTCGATCACCGGCTCCAGCCGCTTCTTCTTGTCGGCAACCGCTTTTGCGTCGCGCTCGATGAACTCGGGCAGTATTTCTTTACCCATCAGCTCGATGGATTCCATCGTGCCTTCGTGGCTGCGTGGGTTGAGCAGCAAGATGATCTCGTCAACGCCGCTGTCCTCGTAGCCGCGGAGGAACTCCCGCACGGTTGCCGGCGAGCCGATGGCGCCGCGACCCGGTCCGTAGGCCAGCGTCGGGTCCTTCTCGCATTCTTCGAGATAACGCTTCCAGACTCCAGTCCGTCCCGGCGTGTGGATTCCGGTCATGTAGTAGTGCATGATCCCGAACGAGAAGAACCCGCCGCCCATCCCGAGGCGATCGACCGCCTGCTCGTCAGTCTTGGCCACCATCATCGACAGGTCACCGCCGATGGCAAGAATGTTCGGGTTGATCTGCGGGGTGATCGGGACGCCGCTTTCCTCGAGCTCCTTGTAGTAGCCGTTCACCCGCTCGGTGAGCGGACCCGGGCCGGTGTAGGCGAAACTCAGTGCACCGATGCATTTCTGGGCGGCCATCTGCACCGACGCCGGCCTGGTGCAGGCGACCCACACCGGCGGATGCGGTTTTTGCAGCGGCTTGGGGATCACGTTGCGAGCGGGCATTTCGATGTGCTCGCCCTTGAACCCGGTGAAGGGCTCCTCGATCATGCAGCGGATCGCGACTTCGAGCGCCTCTTCCCATTGGGCACGCTTGTCGGCGGGATCGATACCGAAGCCGCCCAGCTCCCCGATAGACGAGGATTCTCCAGTACCGAACTCGACCCGGCCATCCGAAATGAGGTCAAGGGTGGCAATGCGTTCGGCGACCCGGGCCGGATGGTTGACGGCCGGCGGCAGGTGCATGATGCCGAATCCCAGCCGGATGTTCTTGGTCCGCTGGCTGGCCGCGGCCAGAAACATCTCCGGCGCGGTGGAATGGCAGTACTCCTCCAGGAAGTGATGTTCGGTCAGCCAGACGGTGGAGAAGCCGGCCTTGTCGGCCGCCTCGACCTCGTCGAGACAGTCCTTCAGCAGGACGTGCTCGTCGTCCGGCTGCCACGGTCGGGGTAGGGCGAATTCGTAGAACAACGAGATTTTCAACTGGTACCTCCTGGAACAATTGAGTGAGTTGAGCTTTCACTGACGAGGTGCTTGGCCGCGACGTAACCGAAGGTCATTGCCGGCCCGATGGTCGCGCCGGCGCCGGCGTAGCTGCGTCCCATCACCGCCGCCGAGGTGTTACCCACGGCATAGAGTCCGGGTACGACGGTGCCATCGGTGCGCAGCACCCGGGCGTATTCATCGGTGCGCAGACCGCCTGATGTGCCCAGGTCGCCGAGGCCGACCTGAAAGGCGTAGTAGGGCGGCTTGCCAAGCGGATACAGATTGGGGTTGGGCAGGGTGGGATCTCCGTAGTAATTGTCGTAAACGCTGTCACCTCTGTTGAAGTCGTCGTCGTGGCCGCTGCGGGCCAGTTCGTTGAAGCGCGTGGCCGTGTCGCGTAGCTGGCTGGCCGGCACCCCGATCTTGGTTGCAAGTTCGTCCCAGCTCTTGGCCGCTTTGACCACGCCCGACTCCAGCCAGGCGGCCGGGATCTTTCGCCCGGTAGGCACCGGAGCACCCGGGATCTTCGGCAGCGGAAGATGTCCGGCGACGACATAGCGATTGAACGACCGATGGTCGGTGATCAGCCAGCACGGAATGTGGGTGACACCGGATTTCTGTCCCTCGATCATCGCGTGACCGAAGTCCATGTAGGGAGCCGCCTCGTTGATGAAGCGCTTCCCTTCGCCGTTGACAATGAACTGCGACGGCATCATTCGCTCGTTCAGCATGAATTGCATTCGGCCATCCGGCCATTGGATGGCCGGGAACCACCACGCTTCGTCGAGCAGGTCGGCGGCAGCGCCTACCCGCTGGCCGGCGCGAATGCCGTCGCCGGTCGCCGCGGGGTTGCCGAAACTCCAATCCTGTTCGACGATGGGCTGGTGCTCTTTACGCCATGCCAGGTCGTGGTCGAATCCGCCGGTCGCCAAGATGACCCCGCGTCTGGCGCAGATCCGCAGCGGTGTGCCGTCTTTCACGACGGCCGCGCCGACCACCGACCCGTCGTCGTCGGTGAGCAGTTCCGTCATCGGTGAGTCCAGCCACAGCGGGATACCGCGGTCCTTCATCGCCAGCCGCAGCCGCGCAGCCAGGGACTGGCCGATCGCCGCGATTCGATCCCCGAAGGCTCGCGCCCTGACCATCCGCCATACCAGCTTCACCAGGACGGCCTTGCCGGCCCATGACTGGCGAACTTGGTAGAACGATCGAAGCTCTTTGGGTCCCAACCAGATTCCCCGAGGCGCCAACGCCAGGGGCTGCAGCAGATGTTGTTCCTCCTCCCCCAACGTGCGCAAATCAATCGGGGGAACGTTAATCGTGCTGCCGAGCTCGGAACCACCCGGCAATTCCGGGTAGTAGTCGGCGTAGCCCGGTTTCCACACGAACTCGAACCACGGGCTGAGCTGTTCGAGGAACTCCATCATCTCCGGTGCCGAGTCGACGTATTGCCGGATCCGCGCATCGCTGACCAAACCGTCGGTGATCCGCCGCAGGTAGTCGACAACGCCGTCCGGCGGCGGCGCGTAGCCTGCCCGACGTTGTGCCGGCGCGCCCGGTACCCAGATGCCTCCCCCCGAAAGCGCGGTGGAACCGCCGAATTGGCTGGACTTTTCGACGACCAGCGTCTCCAGGCCGGAAGCGTGGGCGGCCAGAGCCGCCGTCATACCGCCGCCTCCGGAACCGATGACCAGTACGTCGACCTCGTGGTTCATGTCGTCGGCACCGCCGTCCTGACGGCGAAGCCGGCGATCAACTCGGCGGCGGGGCGGTAGTAACGCGTCGTGGTCTGGTATGGGCCCGCGGCTGCCAGCGCCGCGAAAGCGGCCACCCAGGTGCGGATCTCGTGCGCGGAGTTGCCACCCTCTTGCGCGATGAACGAGTTGGACCACTTGTCCAACTCGTCGAGCTCCCCGCTGTCAAGGATGTCGAGGAATCGCTGATCCCAGGCCGG
>JAFAID010000348.1 GCA_019236925.1 Mycobacterium sp.
TGCCTGCCAACCGCGAGCAGGCAGGTGGTCGAAGGACAGCGCGGCGGCGAGCAAGGTCAGCCCGCGGAATAACCAGCCGATGCCGATCCACAGAGCCAAAAGCAGGATCGACTCGAGTTGGTCGCGAAAGCAGAAGAATCCAAGCACCACCGAGATGACGCCGCCGAGGAACCCGAGCACTCGCATCGCGGCACCAGCATGCGCGCCGAATGCCGCGAATACATATCCGACCCCGGATACCACCAAATAGATCCCGAACAAAACACCCGCCACGACGAGGGTCTTTTGCGGCCATGCCAGCACGATGACGCCGAGTGCGACGGTCAGAACGCCGATAAGAAGCAGCAACTGCCATGTGCTGCGAGCAAGCTGGTGTAGTGGACCTTCGAGAAAGGTCTTTTCGCTGGTTGTCATGGCTGGCTGCTAATTCAACGGTGATCCAAAAAGGTTGTTTGCGGCGAAAGGATTAGGGGCACCGCACCGGGATCACGAACAATGTCGCGCCGAGCGCGCTGGTGAGGCTGGCTGGTGATTGGCGCCCGTTTTGTCGCCGGAAGACAACGATCCGCCGCAACTTGGTTGGTTGGCGACGTCGCTACGCCACGGCGGGGTAGCTAAATTTTCCCCTACGAACGCACCGGAGCGTTCCAGGACCACCGGTTAATCACGAATTAACAAGTGCCACAACCTAACCCAATCAAAGAAACGTAGGAGAAACCATGTTGCTGCCCGCCATCATCTTCCTGATGATCCTGTTCCCCGTCCTCCTCCCCGCCGGCATCACCGCCGTCGACGCCATCAAGCGGGCCTACCGACAGAACCGGCCCACCGTCCACCTCCCGAACCTGGCGCCTCGCGGGTTCGCCGTCCCAGCCGCCGCCTAACCTCCGCCGTCCCAGTCGGGGCCACACCTGCGGGTGTGGCCCCGATTGGTTTATGGGAAAAGTAAGCGGGGCGGACCCAGGAGGCCACGCCATCACATATGCCATCGGTATGGTCAACCGGGGCACGCTCGCTGGGGCCACCGCCACACCCGTTGCCACGGCAAGCAGCAGCACCGATACGCCTGCCGTCGCCACCCTGCGCCACGGCAGCAACTTCTCGGCTGCGATCAGCCCGGAAACCGCGAGCATCCAGGTGAGGCTCATCACCCCCAGCGCGAACAGCGCCACCATCAGCGCCCAGCAACACCCAGGCCCGTGCGTCGCTGGCCTGGAGCTACGGCGGCGTGTCGACCGCTTGAGGATCGTTGTGAGCGGCGGTCACGACGGCGGCATCGAGGGCATCGGCGACATCGTGAGCCGCAACTCACGCGTCGCGTAGGCGGATGACGTGGGCGGATGCCTACAATGACGTGCACTGCAGTGGCAGTCCGCAAACGGTAGACAGGACACCCGATGGGGCCTTCAACCGGCCTTGATGTCGGCGGTCAGCGGCTGGTCCCTCCGCCGATTCGGGGGCGGGCGGGCGAGCTGAAGGTGATCGGCGAGCTGGTGACGGCGCTGGCCCAGGGGCGCGGGGGTGTGCTGGTCATCGAGGGCCCACCGGGTATTGGCAAGAGTCGGTTGCTGACCGAGGTGATGGCGCTGGCCGACAAGTCCAACGTGCGAACCTTGTTCGGGGAGGCGTTCGAGTATCAGCAGGCGGTGCCGTTTTTCTCGCTGTTCATGGCCACGCTGCGCGCCGATCCCCCGGTCGGCGATGTTGAGGCGCTGCGCCGGCTGGGCGGCTCGGCGGATGTGGGCTACTGGGTGGTGCACGATCTGGCCGACGCGATTCACGCGGCGGCCGCGCAAACTCCGCTGGCGATTGTGTTGGAGGACATCCACTGGGCCGATAACGGCACGCTGTCGGCGCTGCGGTCGCTGGCCACCGCGCGCCCGGATGTGCCGGTGTTGTGGGTGTTGACCGCCCGCACCGGGGCGGGCGGGCCGGCGGTGCAGGAAACCTTGTCGGTGTTGCAACGCGCCAACGCCACATTCTTGCGATTGGCGGCCATCACGCCGGACGCGATCGCCGACATGGTCCAGGATGCTGTGCGGGCCAACGCCGATGAGTCGCTGCTCACTCTTGCCGCTAAGGCGCATGGCAATCCCTTCCTGGTCAGCGAGCTGGTCGGCGGTCTCGACGAAGAGGGCCGGCTCAGTGTTAGCGGCGGGCGTGCGGTGGCTACCGGAGACGGGCTGCCGCGGCGGCTGGGCGTCGGTATGCGGCAGCGCCTGGACCTGCTCTCCGGCGAGGCATCAGAGGTGGTGCGGGTGGCTGCGGTGCTGCCGGACCGGTTCTCGGCTGGCCTGGTAGCGGCGATGCTGGATCGCCAGCCGGTCTCATTGATATCCGCCATCGGCGAGGCGGTGCGCGCGGATCTGCTGGTGGATGACGGTGAGC
>JAFAID010000559.1 GCA_019236925.1 Mycobacterium sp.
TCCGCTGCCTCTGCTTCGTTTGAGCGGAGCGGTCGCCGAGCGGGCACAACACCAAGGCTGGCTCAGCTCGTCTTTGTCGCTTTCGCACGCCGATTGCCACGCAATGGCCGTCGTTCTGGTGGTCTGTAGTCCGGCCCAGTCCGAGTAGGAAACTTCATGCGCTAGCGCAGAGTTGACTCGCCGTGCCCGAAACCCGTCGTGAGGCCACAATGGAATCGCGCCGGTTCTGGTGGAGGCTCCACACTTCCCAGGGCGATCCAAATCGACATGTTGCGCAATGAAACGCACGACAACGCGGCGACCCGGGCGGTGCTGCGCGACTCAGACAACGATGCTGCTGAATGCCGCCTCCGGCCAAGGCAGTACTTGTCGGTTGCTAGTGGTCACGCTGAGGCTGACCCGTGACGGTGGACACCTGACTAGTGGGACCGCTGGTCCCGCGGGAAGGATGTCCGCATGTCGGGCAAGCGTCGGAAGTACACCCCGGAGTCCCGGGAGCAGGCTGCCCGCCCGGTGATTGAGACGCGTCGGCCGGTGGCGCATGTGGCGGCCGAGATCGGCGTCGGCGAACAAGTGTTGGGTCGTTGGGTGCGCCTGGCCCGCGCAGCCGATGATGCCGGGAATACTGGCGCTGTGCTCGATGCTGATGAGCGCGCAGAGCTGGAACGTCTGCGCCGCGAGAATGCCGAATTGCGTTTGGACCGTGAGTTTTAAAAAAGCCGCCTTCTTCGTCTCCGAACAGAACCGGTAGAGGCCTACCAGGTGATCGAGGCGGAGAAGGCCATCTACACGGTGTCACGGATGTGCGGGCTGGAGGTGTCACGCTCAGGGTTCTACACATGGCGCCAGTCCCGCGACGGCGAGCCGTCGCCGTCGCGACAGCGGCGTGCCGAGTTGGACGCCAAGGTCGCTGACTTCCATCAGGCCTCCGACGGCGTCTACGGCGCCCCGCGCATCCTGGCCGATCTGCGATCGGGCGCATCTGGCGCCGGCTTGAGCTCAAACCGCACCTGGTCGACGGTTTCAAGCTCTCCAACGATCCGTTGTTCGTGCACAAGGTCGTCGATGTCGTTGGCCTGTATCACAATCCGCCGGAGAAAGCCGTGGTGCTGTTGTCGCGCTGGAAAACGACGTCCGCGAATGGATCGCCACCTGGAACGCCGACCCAAGACCGTTCGCGTGGACAAAGGCGGCCGAAGAGATCCTCGCGACTGCCGCCACGAATATATCTCACGCATTTCCGGCGCGGGGCACTAGCAGATTCGGCGACTCTCAATCGACGTGATGTCCGATACGGGGATGTGCTCCGATGGGGAAACGGCAGCTACCGGCAACACCGCATTTCGGATCGCCGACAATATCGCCGGGTGATGGGCGGGATGATCGCCGGTGGGTGTGGCGATCAGGCGGGGCGGCTGCGACGTCCATTGCAGCCGGTCAAGGGCTGCCCGACCGCCTTTGGCAGTGAAGTTCTCCGCATCCTCGGGCGCGGCAATCAGCGTTACGTCGGTTCCACGGTGGGCAAGCGATGTCAGAACAGCCTCCGGCAGGTACACGAGTCCGACCCAGCTCAACACCCGCAGGACGTATCGCGGGAGGTGGTTGTGCATGAAGCTCTTCGTCGGCTCCCGAGCCGGGTTGAGAAGTGCTTGGAGGCGCTTTGTCCTGGATTCGGAGGGGCCGCCGCCCGTGTCACTAGCCGCGTTGGTGTTTAGCGTTTTCTTCCGAAAGCCCCACTGCTGCAGCAAGGTGGGGGTGACGCGCCAATTCCACACCTGCACGTTGACCAGGATCGCCGACTGCGCAACGATATTGCGGGCGACGTGAGCGGCGTACCACGCGCCGGAGCAGATACCGACAAGCTCGAGTTCGCCGGCGTCTTGGCACGCATGTCTGGCCACCGCTATCGAGTCGGTGATGTCAGCCTTGGAATACACCCTGCGCCAACGGTCCCGGCTGATCTGGCCCGACAAGCCCTGTCCTGCCGGGTCCCAGCGCACCGCCTGTGACCCGGCCGCTGCAATGCGACGTGACAATTCGACCCACTCCCGGACGGGTCCTACGTGCAAGTCGTTGGCCATCACGAAGAACAACACGGTCTTTGCGGGCGCGGGACTACGGCGTCGGGGCAGCGTGCGGATGGCGAATAGGCCGTTCGGCTCGATTCGTTCGATTCTCTCGAAAACGTCGACCCCGTCGGGCCCTTCGGCCGGCATCGTTACCGTTGTCAGGTATTGGGGTACGGCGCGATGGGTGCGAGTGGGAACGTTTCCGTCGATCCAGTCGATGATCGAATCGACCGCGGTGAAAGGGATCGGTAACGGCATCGGCGTCGGCGCGGCGCATTCCGGCAGACCGCCGGCAATGATCGAATCAACTCCCTCGGCCGACGCCAGGGCGGTGACGCGCTTGTCGGTCTCGGCTGGTCGTCCCACCAGAAGTACGTTGTCGACGCCATGGGCGCTGACTGGATTGGCACCCATCCGCAGCGCGGCGAATTCTGCGGCGGCGTGGTCGCTCAACCGCCCGCCGATGATTGACACTTCGCCGGGCGTAGCAGCGTCCTCGCCCACCGACAACCGGAACAGTGTGGTGTGTTCCCGAAGGTAACGCCTGCCCGTTCCATAGGGATCGAGGTAGACCACGCGGTTGACCGTGTGGGATTGGGCCAGGTACTCGTTGAGGATCAGGCACCCGGCACGTATGCCGATAGCGGTCGCCGACTCCGCGCCGATCAGCGTGAGGTAGTCGAGCGCGTGGCCCACGCTTGCCACCCAGTTGGCCACTGCGTCATCACGGACCTGAGCGTATGCAGAATCACCCAAGCCCAGATAGTCAAAACGCAGCACGCCGAAACCGCGGCGCGCCAGGCTGCCGGCGAGGACTCGGTGTAGTCGGACACTGTCCATCCCCTCCTTTCCGAGCGAACCACAGATCAGTACCCCGCCCCTGATCTGGTTATCGACCGGCAGGTGAACCACGCCGAACAATGGCGAATCAGACGGTCCGAAAAATGTCGGCACCTCTGTCGTCGACGGCATGTTGCGCTGGCTCCACGGTCGGCTTCCGCCGCTAGCGGATAGTCGTGCTCTTGATATTATCTTGCTGATTTAATCAACCCCCGGCCGATACCAGGCGCCGGCGAGGGGGCGCCAGCACGTCGTGTGACATTGCCCAGCACCTTCGTCTTCCTTGTCGTGGGCGATCGAACAGCGAACCACCCGAAACCGTTGATCCAGATACCCGGCAATATTACATACTTTTCGGATGGATGCGAAGCAGAGTCGAATGCGCGGAGTATCTTGGTGTTCGCAACCAGACATGCGGTTGGGAACCGTTGGCGGCGTCACGGAGTGGGCGCGGATCGCCATGCTGACGTCTACACCGTCTAGTCCTGAGCGCGATCATCACCAGAGAGGAGGTGGGGCGTGACCGAAGACGCGATCAGCATCGGCGGTGTCGACCTCGCCGATCCGGACACATACATGTCGGGAATGCCCTTCGATGCGTTCCGGAAGCTCCGCAAGTGCGCACCCGCGGCATGGCACCCGTACAAGGACGGACCCGGGTTCCTCGCGCTCACCGGCTACGACGAGGTCTACGCCGTGTCCCGCGACAGCGCCACGTGGTCGTCGGAGGCGACGGCGGTGTACTTCGACGTGCCCGGTCCCGACGACATCGCCGACCAGCGGGGTGTGCTGATGTTGACGATGGACCCGCCGCGGCACACCGCGCTGCGCGCTCTGGTCAGCAAGGGCTTCACGCCGCGCCAGGTAGCGAAGCTCAACGAGCGCATCACGGACATGGCGCGCGACGTGGTCGACAGCGTCATCGAGCGGGGCGAGTGCGACTTCGTCACCGACGTCGCCGGGGCGCTGCCCTCATACGTCATCGCCGAACTGCTCGGCATTCC
>JAFAID010000654.1 GCA_019236925.1 Mycobacterium sp.
CGCGGTACCCGACCCCGAGCTGATGACCGATGACACCGAGCGACAGGCCGCCGAGAAAGCGCTGGCGTACATGGACCTTCGACCCGGGATCCCGATGCGGGACATCGCGGTGGACGCGGTGTTTGTCGGATCGTGCACCAACGGCCGCATCGAGGATTTGCGTGCGGTGGCCGACGTGTTGCGAGGCCGCAAAGTGGCCGACGGAGTGCGCATGTTGATCGTGCCGGGATCGATGCGGGTACGCGCGCAGGCCGAAAAAGAGGGGCTGGGCGAAATCTTCACGGCCGCCGGCGCCGAGTGGCGGCAGGCCGGGTGCTCGATGTGCCTTGGGATGAATCCGGACCAGCTGTCGCCGGGGGAGCGGTGCGCGGCAACGTCGAACCGCAACTTCGAAGGACGCCAGGGCAAGGGCGGCCGTACTCACTTGGTGTCGCCTGCCGTTGCCGCCGCCACTGCGGTGCGCGGGAAGCTCTCCGCCCCGACCGACCTGAACTGACTGAGGGAGAACTGTAATGGACGCTTTTCACACTCACACGGGTATCGGAGTGCCGCTGCGGCGGTCCAATGTCGACACGGATCAGATCATTCCGGCGGTCTATTTGAAGCGGGTGACCCGAACGGGTTTTGAGGACGGATTGTTCGCGGCGTGGCGGACCGATCCCTCTTTTGTGCTCAATCTCAGTCCGTTTGACAGGGGTTCGGTGCTGGTCGCCGGACCCGATTTCGGCACCGGATCCTCTCGCGAGCATGCGGTGTGGGCGCTTATGGACTACGGATTCCGGGTAGTGATCTCGTCCCGGTTCGGCGACATTTTTCGGGGCAATGCGGGGAAGGCGGGTCTGCTGGCCGCCGAAGTTGCCCAAGACGATGTGGAACTGCTCTGGAAGCTCATCGAGGGCAGTCCCGGGTTGGAAATCACTGTCAATCTTCAAGATCGAAATGTGGCCGCCGGAACGGTGGTGGTGCCGTTCAAGATTGACGATTACACCGCCTGGCGTTTGATGGAAGGCCTCGACGACATAGCCCTTACGCTGCGTAAACGTGACCAGATCGAGCTTTTCGAGTCGGAGCGCCCGGCCTGGAAGCCGCAGACATCGCCGACTTCCTAACGGCTCGATTGGGCCCGAATTTCGGGCGCCCCAAGGGCGTATTTCACGGCTCGTCCTCTCTCAAGCCACCTATCAAGCGCGGCAACCGGATTCCTAAAAAGTTCGCCAGAACCGACTGAAATTGCGCGTGGCTCTTGGAAATCAGGCACCTGAGGGTTTACCGTGTCCTCTAGTCGGTCCGAGGTGGACCGCTAGCAGCGGAGGTTTTGCATGAATAAGGCAGAGCTCATTGATGTTCTCACCGAGAAATTGGGCTCGGATCGTCGGTCGGCAACCGCCGCCGTCGAGAATGTCGTCGACACTATTGTGCGGGCAGTGCACAAGGGCGACAGCGTCACCATTACCGGCTTCGGTGTGTTTGAACAGCGCCGTCGCGCGGCACGTGTGGCGCGTAATCCTCGCACCGGCGAGACGGTAAAGGTCAAGCCAACGTCCGTGCCGGCGTTCCGGCCCGGCGCACAATTCAAAGCAGTTGTCTCTGGCGCACAGCGCCTCCCAGCGGAAGGACCAGCAGTGAAGCGTGGTGTCGTTGCAGGCGGTGCCGTGAAGAAGGCCGTGGCCCGTAAGGCCGTGAAGAAGGCCGCGGTGAAGAAGGCTGTGGCCCGTAAGGCCGTGAAGAAGGCCGCGGTGAAGAAGGCTGTGGCCCGTAAGGCCGTGAAGAAGGCCGCAGTGAAGAAGGCCGTGAAACGGTCCGCTGCTAAGAAGGCCGTTAGGAAGGCCGCGGTGAAGAAGGCTGTGGCCCGTAAGGCCGTGACGAAGGCCGCGGTGAAGAAGGCTGTGGCCCGGAAGGCTCCGGCCAAGAAGGCCACGGCCAGTCGCGGCCGCCGGTAGGCGCTAACTCACTCAACATACAGATTCGCCGCGGGGCCGGCTCTACTGAGACGCCCGCGGCGAATCTGCGTGTTAGGTCACCACGTTGGCGGCCAGCGCACTACCGATGTGATCAGCTGCTATCAGATGGCCGTCCGAGAGCGACAGCACCCATGTGCTGCTCTTGCGATTGCGGGACTTGTCCGCACGGATCCCGTCGCGTTCACACCACCACGCGATCAGGTCTGGAATCACCTTGCCTTGCGTGCAGATTACCGGCGTGCGGTTCAAGTCGGCGATCTGCAGAAGCCGCCGTCGAGCGCGTTTAGCGTTGGCGGCATAGGCTTCCTCGGTCAGCGTGGGCTCATTGCAGATGACAACGCCCAGCTCCGCGGCAAGCGGTTCCACCGTCTGATGGCAGCGCACTCGGTCAGCGGCGTAGACGTCCGTGGGGCCGAAGGCCGACAGCTGCACGACCAGTGCCTCGGCCTGCGCACGGCCCTTCTTGTCCAGTGGTCGCATTTTGTCGTCACCGGAGAATCGGGACTTGCTGCCCGCAGTGCCGTGCCGGACCACTAGCACGGTCTGGGTGTCCGCCGGGAATTTGGCGAACCGGCGCAAGACCTTTCGATCGTGTGCGTAGGACACTTTCTTGATCGCGTCGGCGGTCGGCAGCCAGATCAGATCATCGACTTCCCGACCGGGGGTGAATTCGCCGCCCAGGCTGCGCGCCGCCCAGTACCGAACCCGCTTGACACCTTGGTCGACCGGATAGCTCACGCTTTGCAGCCGGCGACCAAGGTGGGCGTGGTGTCCGGTCTCCTCGAAGATTTCTCGGACCACGGTTATCGGTTCGGTCTCACCGTGATCCGTTTTGCCCTTGGGCAGCGACCAGTCGTCGTAGCGGGGACGATGGATTACTGCCACCTCGACCGACTCGTTCGCGCAGGGTCGCCACAGCACCGCGCCGGCAGCCGAAACGATTTTCCCGCTCACACTCGGGTCATCCGGCCAGATCTGAGTCGGCACCGTAACCCTTGCAAGTCAATTCGGACCTTCGCGCCTGATGGACATCCTGGCCATCGTACAGGTGGCCTCAGGCGCTCCTGTGACGCTCCATCAGTGATACCTGGTGGTCGCGAACGGTGTGGCCGGCTTGCGGCGACGCGGTCCACTGTCCTTCCGGCCCGAGTTCCCAGCAGCGGGTGGCGGGGTCCAGTGCCGACTCCAAGAGGTCGTTCAGTTGCGCGGTCAGTCGGGGATCTTTCACCTGAGCCAGCACTTCGACGCGCCGGTCGAGATTGCGGTGCATCATGTCGGCGCTGCCGATCCAGAATTCGTCGATGGAGTGGAAGTTGAAGATCCGCGAATGCTCCAGGAAACGGCCAAGAATCGAGCGCACGGTGATGTTTTCGGAGAATCCCGCTACGCCGGGGCGCAGTGCACAAATTCCGCGCACCACGACCTGGACGGGCACCCCGGCTTGCGATGCGCGGTAGAGCGCATCGATGACCTGCTCGTCGACAAGGGCGTTCATCTTGAGCCGGATGCGCCCGTTCCCGGTTTTCTGGTGCGCGGCGATCTCCCGATTGACGCGTTCGATGATGCCGGCGCGGATCCCGTGCGGGGCCACCAAAAGGTTGCGGTAGGACAGCTTTCGCGAATAGCCGGTCAGCGAGTTGAACAGATCGGTCAGGTCAGCGCCGAGCTCGGGGCTGGCGGTCAGCAGGCCGATGTCCTCGTAGAGTCGAGCGGTCTTGCTGTTGTAGTTACCGGTTCCGATGTGGCAGTACCGCCGGATCGCCGAGCCCTCGCGGCGCACCACCAGACAGGTTTTGCAGTGCGTTTTCAAGCCCACGAGGCCGTAGGCCACATGGACTCCCGCCGCCTCCAGTGCGCGCGCCCATTGGATGTTGGCCTGCTCGTCGAATCGTGCCTTGATCTCGACCAGCGCCACTACTTGCTTACCGGCTGCGGCGGCTTCGATGAGAGCCCGCACAATCGGTGAGTCACCGGAGGTGCGGTACAGCGTCTGCTTGATCGCCAGCACGTTGGGATCGGCGGCAGCCAGCTCGATAAATCGTTGCACGCTAGTAGAGAACGAGTCGTAGGGATGGTGCACCAGCACGTCACCCTCACGCAGGGTTGCGAAAATGCTCTTCGGCGTTTCCCGGTCGGCGAATGCGGGGTTGGTCGCCGGGACGAACGCGGGATCCTTCAGTGCCGGCCGGTCGACGCCATAGATCTGCCACAGCGACGTGAGATCAAGCAGCCCCGGCACTTGGATGACGTCGTCGGGATGCACGTCGAGTTCACGCAGCAGCAGCTCCAACATGTTTTCGGTCATGTCGTCGGAGACCTCCAGGCGCACCGGCGATCCGAACCGTCGACGGGCCAGTTCTCGCTCGAGCGCCTGCAGCAGATCCTCGTCGCGGTCTTCGTCGACCTCGAAATCGGCGTTGCGAGTAATGCGGAACGCGTGGTGCTCGACGATCTCCAAACCCGGGAACAGCGTCGGCAGGAATGCGGCGATCAGCTCCTCCATCGGCAAGAAGCGGACTTCTCCCTTGCCGGCTGACTCTTCCGCGCCCTCGCGGACGTCAAGCTCAACGAAGCGATCGACGTTGTCGGGCACCTTGACCCGAGCGAAGTGCTGACCGCCGTCCTCCGGCTGCTTGACCGTGACCGCGAGGTTCAGGCTCAGGCCGCTGACAAAGGGGAACGGGTGAGCGGGATCGACGGCGAGCGGAGTCAGGACGGGGAAGACCTGCTCATTGAAGTACATCTGCAGCCGGTCGCGTTCAGCCTGGTCCAGATCCGCCCACGTGACGATGTGAATACCTTGCTCGGCCAACCCGGGCTCCACCGAGTCGAGGAATACCCGCGCGTGCCGGGTGGCTATCTGCTGGGTCTGCTCGCCGATGCGGCGCAGCTGCTCGCGCGGGGTCAGACCGTCCGCAGAGCGCACCGACAAGCCCATCTCGTCGCGTCGCTTCAGACCCGCGACGCGAACCATGTAGAACTCGTCGAGGTTGGAGGCGAAGATCGCCAGAAACTTCGCCCGCTCCAATAGCGGCAGCGAGGTGTCGGCGGCCAGCGCCAGCACGCGCGCGTTGAAGTCCAGCCAGCTCAATTCGCGGTTGAGGTATCGGTGCTCCGGAAGTTCGTCCGCTATCAGGGTTGCCGTGGCGGCGGGCGGTGAGGCCGGTGCTGCGCCGTCCGCTTGCCACCCGGTCTCGTCGGGCCGGACCTCGGTTGAGGTGGTTGTAACTGTTGCTTCGCTGCCCTCTCGGGCTTCGATTTCGGTCACCCTTGTGATCATTCCCCATCGATGGGCGGTGCTGCTACCCACGAGCTGACATCCATTAGCCGTTGAGGAGCCGTTTACCCGTCGTTACGCTAGCGGCGGACGCGGGTGCCGACGGCCCGTGCGGTCGCCGGCCCGATCCCGAGCCGGCGCGCGACCGCCAAGTCGTCGGGTGTGTCGATATCGCAGCGCAATCCAGGCCACGCCCCGGTGAGCTCGAT
Organism: Mycobacterium sp.; assembly: GCA_019236925.1. GTDB lineage: Bacteria > Actinomycetota > Actinomycetes > Mycobacteriales > Mycobacteriaceae > Mycobacterium. The sequence continues at coordinate 5,448 of JAFAID010000654.1, forward strand.
CGCGCCCGAACTTCGATGCCGCGCGCAAGAATCCGGTCCGAATCGCGGGTCGAGCGCGGCGCCGAATGCACACAGCGCCGTGGTACCCGTGCCGAGCCGGTCGGCGACGAAACTACGCTCGTGATGTCGTGCCGCGGCGATCGCCTCAGCGAGTTCCTGCGTCTGCAATGCTGGTAGATCCCCTTGCAGCACAACGATATTGGACAATGCCTGGGCCACCACCTGCTCGGCGGCCGCGATCGCGTTGTTCAGCGGGTCGGGGTGGCCAGCCGGCGTGGGATCGGACAACACCTCGGCGCCAAGTTGGCGCGCCGCGGCTGCCGCGGCGTCGTCGGGCGTGATGACGGTGATGCGGCCTACCGACCCGACCCTTGCCGCGGCGGTGAGGGTATCGACCAGCATGGCCAGCACCACGGTCTCCCGGGTCTGTGCGGAAAACACCGGGGCGAGCCTGGTCTTGGCGGCGGCCAGGCGCTTGACGGCGACGATCAAGCCGACATCACCTCCGGCGTCGGCTCGCCCGCTCATAAAGCCATCCTGCCAGTGCCATGGTTCATCTCCGCTCAGGCTGCGGGCTGGCTGGGTTGGATTGCGCAGCTTCTCCCCAGATCGCTGGGCGATCTGCATCGTCGCTGGGCTACGGTTGAGCGCCGACCATTCGACGAGACAAGGACGAAGGCACACAATGGCCAGCACGACGGCGGTGATGGGGGCCGGCGCATGGGGTACGGCGCTTGCCAAATTGCTGGCCGACGCTGGCGGCGAGGTCAGGCTGTGGGCGCGGCGATCCGACGTCGCCGCCGAAATCAACGCCAGCCGACACAACCCCAACTACTTGCCGGGCGTCGAGTTGCCGCCGGGCGTCCGTGCCACCGGCGACGCGGAAGAAGCGCTCAGCGGGGTGACGACGGTGCTGCTGGCGGTGCCGGCGCAGACAATGCGGACGAATGTCGAACATTGGAAGAGTCTGTTCGCCGAGGGTGCGACCCTGGTCAGCACGGCCAAGGGCATCGAGTTGGGCACTTTGATGCGGATGAGCCAGGTCATCATCGACGTGACCGGTGTTGATTCGTCGCGGGTCGCGGTGATTTCCGGGCCGAATCTCGCCAGCGAGATCGTCGCCGGGCAGCCCGCCGCCACCGTCATCGCGTGCAGCGACTCTGGTCGCGCGGTTGCCCTGCAGCGCATGTTGAATGCCGGATACTTCCGGCCGTACACCAATGCCGATGTCATCGGCACCGAGATCGGCGGCGCCTGCAAGAACGTGATCGCACTGGCTTGCGGGATGGCGGCCGGCGTAGGTCTGGGTGAAAACACCGCGGCGGCGATCATCACCCGCGGCCTGGCCGAGATCATGCGGCTCGGGATCGCGGTCGGGGCTAAAGGCACAACCCTGGCGGGCCTGGCCGGCGTCGGCGATCTGGTGGCGACCTGCACCTCGCCTCGCTCCCGGAACCGCACCTTCGGCGAATCCCTGGGGCGGGGCCAGACCATGGAGTCGGCGCTGCAGGCCCGCGGCGGCCATGTCGTCGAGGGGGTGACGTCATGCGAGTCGGTGCTGGCACTGGCCTCGAGTTACGACGTCGAGATGCCACTGACCGACGCGGTGCACCGGGTCTGTCATAAGGGGTTGTCGGTGGACCAGGCGATGGCTCTGCTGTTGGGACGCCGCACCAAGCCGGAATGATCTGGCCGCGGATAATAGCGGAGCTAACCTCGTGGTAACCAGCACCGCAGCACCTAGAAGGTAGCCTCTCTAGGTTGTGAGTGCCCGCTTTCCCGCCAAGACGACCGATCGCGCCCGCGTTCGCGTCGCCGTCGTGTTCGGCGGACGCAGCAGTGAGCACGCCATCTCCTGTGTCTCGGCGGGCAGCATTTTGCGCAATCTCGATCCGCAACGCTTCGATGTGGTCGCGATTGGCATCACCCCGGACGGCTCCTGGGTCATGACCGATGGGAACCCCGACGCGCTGGCGATCACCAATCGGCAGTTGCCGGGCGTGAGCCCCGAATCGGGCACCGAGCTGGCCCTGGCTGCCGATCCGCGGCGTGCCGGTCAGCTGGTGTCACTGTCGCCCGGTGGGGCCGAGGTGCTGGCATCCGTCGACGTGGTCTTCCCGGTCTTGCACGGACCGTACGGGGAAGACGGCACCATTCAGGGCCTGCTCGAACTCGCCGGCGTGCCCTATGTCGGGGCCGGCGTGCTGGCCAGCGCGACCGGGATGGACAAAGAGTTCACCAAGAAATTGCTTGTCGCCGAAGGACTTCCGATCGGCGCCTACGAGGTGCTGCGGCCGTCGCAGCCAACGTCGGACACCGGACTGCGCGAACGACTGGGGCTGCCGGTCTTCGTCAAACCCGCGCGTGGCGGTTCGTCGATCGGCGTGAGTCGGCTGACCAGCTGGGACGAACTGCCGGCGGCCGTCACCCATGCACGCCGGCATGACCCGAAGGTGATCGTCGAGGCCGCGGTTGTCGGTCGCGAATTGGAATGCGGCGTGCTCGAATTCCCTGATGGCACAGTGCAAGCCAGCACCGTCGGGGAGATCCGGGTGGCCGGGGTGCGCGGACGTGAGGACTCCTTTTACGACT
>JAFAID010000021.1 GCA_019236925.1 Mycobacterium sp.
CCGACACTTCAGCGGCACGAAGGGCGTAACCAACAACATCGAGTTGAATGCCGGACCGCGGGCAGCTGATGTACGCGAGAGAAGATTAGGACAGAACTGGTGCGAACGGTGAACCAGGACGTCAGCTGCGCGGCGCGCATCCTGGTCGGTTCCGGGCGTGTCCAAGGTCGAGGATCAACTGGTCATCGGATGGCTCGCATCCAACAGGATTGCCACCCAAGCCCTGCCACCCAGCAGCGTCAGATCGGTGACCGCCACCTCAAATTCCGTGACGACCCGAGACAACCGCTGCGGTCCTTTGGCGGCAGGTAGAGGTCCAATGTCACTAGAACTTCCTCTGCGATGGGCCTTACGTTGACTATCGCGTGAACCAAGGAGCGCGAAATGCATGAGGACATCCGAATAGGCACAGTGGCTGGATTTCCGGTGAGCATCCATTGGAGCACCTTAGTGATCTTGTGGTTGTTCACTTGGAGCCTGGCAACAACGCTGCCGCCTGTCAGTCCGGGCTATTCGACGTCGACCTACTGGCTCGCCGGGCTGGTCGGTGCCGTGGTTCTGCTGGCATCGCTGCTGGCTCACGAACTTACCCATGCGGTGGTTGCCCGGCGTGAGGGAGTCCCGGTGGATAGTGTGACGCTGTGGCTGTTCGGGGGCGTCGCACGGCTACGCGGACAGGCCAAGACAGCGAAATCCAAGTTCAAAATCGCCGCGTCGGGTCCGACGGTCAGTCTGGCGCTGGCAGCAGTGTTCGCGGCGACCGCTGCGGTCCTGCACCACTATCGTGTCGAGCCCATCGTGGTGGCTGTCGCCTGGTGGCTGGCCGGTATCAACCTGTTCCTGGCGTTCTTCAACATGCTGCCCGCTGCACCGCTGGACGGTGGCCGGGTGCTGCGCGCTATTTTGTGGCGCCGAACCGGCGATCCGGCGCGGGCGGCGGTCACCGCGGCCCGGTGCGGACGAGTTCTCGGTTACGTTCTTATCGGTTTAGGCCTCGTGGATTTCGTCACCGGCTCCCTGATCGGTGGCGCGTGGATGGCCTTTATCGGCTGGTTTCTGCTAACCGCCGCCCGCGACGAGGAGACACAGGTTCTGGTCAGACAGTCTCTGGTCGGTGTGACTGTCGAGCAGGCGATGACGCCCCGCCCGCGAACGGCTCCGGGTTGGATAACGGCAGAGGAGTTCATTCAGCGCTACTTGCTGGGTGATCGCCACTCGGCCTATCCGGTTGAGGGCCCCGGCGGCTCAATCACGGGGCTGATCACGCTGACACAATTGCGCAGATTGGCGCCGCACCAGCGCGCCACCACGCTGGTGCGTGACGTTGCCATACCGCTGAGCGAAGTGCCTAGAGCGTCACCGCATGAGCCGCTGACCGCGCTGATGGAGCGGATGGCACCCGATCGCAGGCGTGCGCTTGTCATGGAGAACGGTCAGGTGGTGGGCATCGTTACCACAAGCGATATCACTCAACTGCTCGACGTGCGTGCCATCGCCCGACCCCCGGTCTATCGCAGCTGACGGACCCCGAGATCACGGAGAGGTTGCTTTCGCGATGACAACCCACACTTCTGACCCAAAACCCCACGACCTGTGGAAACCCACGCTGGTCTCCGGCGCGCTCGCCCTCATGGCCGGCGCTGCAGTGCTGCTGTGGCCCGACATCTCGACGGAGACCGCGGCGACCGTGCTCGGTGTGTACTTGGTGGCCTCTGCCGCGACGCAGGTCGTTATCGGATTCAGCATGGGTGAGCGGACGCGCGGCCAGGCTCTGTTGTTTGTCAGCGGCGCGATGTCGCTTGTACTGGGGACGTTGGCCTTCCGCGATCTCTCGCATGCAGTGCAGCTGCTGGCCATCGCCGTAGGAGTGGCGTTCCTTTTCCGCGGCATGGCCACAATGGTCTACGGAATCACCGAGTCCGATGCGATTGACGGTGGCTGGACCATTTTCTTCGGCACGATCACCGCGGTTGCCGGAGTCATGCTGATGGCATTGCCATTCGCCTCTATCACCACGCTGGCGACCGTCGTCGGAATCTGTCTGGTGGTCCTGGGCGGGCTCGAGATCATATCTGCGTACAAGATCTACATCTCCGAAAGGGAATTGAGCGAGCCCAACGTCGGCACGACTGATCCTTCCTGAGCCAAGCTCGCGGCCCCCGGCTTCACCGCCGGGAAAGGTACTGCACGATGGACAGCAGTAGGCTGGCCGCGACCGAGATCAAAAGCATCGAGATCACCGGGATGTAGATGCGTACGTTGTCGCGCTCGATCCGGATATCACCGGGAAGGTGGCCGAACCACGAGAGTCCACCGGTCCACGCCAGGATGCCCACCGCCGCGATGACGATTCCCGCCACCACGATGAATGGACCTACGTTTCGTCCCATTGCGGCCTCCGCGCCGTGATTCGTCCGGCGCTCGCCAAGAGTCCGGTGACGAGCGCCCCGAAGATGAATCCTCCGACGTGCGCGAAGAACGCGACACCACTGCCGCCGCTCTTTCCTGCGACCAGTGCGGAGTTCCCTTCGAAGAACTGGTACAGGAACCAGCCGCCGAGGTACAGCCATGCCGGGATTCTGATCGGGAACCACAGCACGAGCGTGCGGATGCTCGAGTTGGGATAGAGCACGAAATAGGCGCCCAGCACGGCCGCGATCGCGCCGCTGGCGCCCAGGCACGGTATCTGCGCGTCGGACGGGCTGCCGAAGAGCAGGGTCATCGTGGTCTGCAAAAACATTGCCGCGAACCCGCCGGCGAAGTAGAAGACCAGATAGCCGAGCTTGCCGAACGCGTCCTCGACGTTCTTGCCGAAAATCGCCAGAAAGAGCATGTTGCCCAGGATGTGATCCCAGCTGCCATGCAGGAACATCGCCGTAATCCAGCTAATACCCCACGGGTAACCCATGTGGCAGGCATTGTCGACATTGCATACATAAAACGAGGCCTGCTTGATCGCCGCCTCCGGATCCGGCAATTCGTAGAACACAAAGACCGCGAAGTTGGCGGCGATCAGCGCGACATTAACCCAGGGGAACCGGCGGGCCGGAATGCCATCGGAGTAAGGGATCATGCAGGCCGCTTTCGTGCCGAACGGTGCACCAACGTATCAGACTTTTCACTAACATCAACAGGGGTACAAGAGTCCAAAAACACTTGATCCGCCGCCCATTGTGGTCACGACCCCGCTAGCGGGCCACGATCACCGGTATGCCGACATCCTTCAGCACGGCGGTGGTGACAGATCCGAGCATCACGCCGGGGCGTCCGCCGCGGCCGTGGCTGCCAACGACGAGCAGTTGTGCCGAGCACGATTTTTCGGAAAGCTGTCGCGCCGGGTCGTTGTATACGACAACGCGCCGAACCGTGACGTCGGGATAGCAGTCCTGCCAGCCGGCTAGTCCCTCCTCGAGGACTTGGTGCGCCCTGGATTGCGGCGTGGACCATTCCATATTGGGCGTCGTCGACGTATCACCGTCACTGAAGGCATGCAGCGCCACCAGTTCCACATGTCGCATGGAGGCTTCAGCGAACGCGGTTTCGGTGGCCAACTGCGACCCCCCTGACCCGTCGATTCCGACCAGCACCGGCAAGTGCGCCGACGGCAATGCCGCCGAATCCTCGTCGTGAATTACCGCGACGGGGCAGTGCGCAAGGTGTAGTAAACCGGTTGTGAGCGAGGCGTCTAGGCCGCCGCCCGAAGCAGCGTGCTGACGACGGCCGACGACCACGATCTGAGCCTCTTTCGATAGGTCGACAAGAGTCGGCACACGTGCCGAATAGAGCAGCTCGCTATTGACGGCAGGGAGGTCGCCCCCGTCAGCATCGTCCTCGATCACCTTGATCGCATGCGAAAGTACTTGCCGCGCTTCATCGGTATGCGCTTGACGCAGTTCGTCTATCGTCGGAGCAGTGGTCCAAACCCGGGCAGAGGAGCCGAAGCCAGGCATCGGCCCAACATGGACGAGAGTGACCGGCACCTTGCGCAGCGCTGCATCACGTGCTGCCCAGCGCAGAGTTTCGGCATCGGCGTCAACGCGGACGACAACCCCGGGATATCCTCTACCACTTGTCATTTCGTCACCCTTCCCAATCGATACCAGTTAGCAC
>JAFAID010000069.1 GCA_019236925.1 Mycobacterium sp.
GTTCGAACGAATTAGCGACCCGGCAACACGCCGGTTGTCGTAAAAGTAGCCGCGGTTGTCGTATCTGTTGTCGTAAGACGCTCGAAAATCGAGCCTCTAAAACCGCGTTTTCCCTGGTGGAGCTAAGGGGACTCGAACCCCTGACCCCCACACTGCCAGGGTGAAAGCGACTGTTCCAGGCCGTTCCGCAGGGTCTACACAGTGGCGGTCTGTACAGCTAGATGAGCGATTCGCATGCTGATATGTCCCACGTGTGTCAGCGGGTGGTCACGTGTCTTAGGACATCGCTAGGACACGACTCCTGATTGCGGTTAACTCTCATTGCCTCTCGGTCATAAACGACGAATAAAAGACGGGCTGATCGCGATTGATACGGGTCACCGCATCCCAGCGGCTACCGTCCAGCGCCACACCACTCCCATTGCTGGTAGCGGCCGGTCTGCGCGGGGGTGCGGTGGCTGTCAGGGCTCGGTCTGTAGCCGACCGCGTAGCGGCGTGGCCTTGACAGTCACCGCACAACCGTTGAGCACAATTTTGGGCCCCGGCGAGGGAACCGCCCAGATAGATCATCTAGGTTCGAAGCAAAGCGGATCAGGGAAACCCGCTTGACCCCCAGTAAGTAGCGGTAACGCGTTTTCCCAGGTCGCCAGCACTATACGAGCTTGCGATGGCCGCGTATGACGTGCATGGACGCGCAGGTCGTTCACTATCGCGCATAGCGTGTGGTCCCAAACTGGTCCCCAAAGTACGCGGCTGCCAGATGGAGTCCGCCGGATGGTCGGTGGCTCGCCTGAGCAATCTGTGTCGACTGGGGTGGAATCTCGATCGTCCGTGTGAGATACTATTCGAACGTTGCGAAAGCTATTTCCGTTCGTTCGAATGCCGGTAGGATGTTGTTATGAACGCTGAAACCATAGAGACCACGACCCTTCTTCCCGACCATCCTGAAGAACTCGCACCGGTGGTTGGGTTTCTGGCTGCGCACGAGCGACGCCGCGGTGCAGCGGCTCAGCCGAGTTATGCACTCGTGGGCACCAACGAGCACGACCGTATCGAGTTGCCCGAAGCCGTCCATCAGGCCTTAACAAAGGTGGTCACGGCACTTCACGCGGGCAAGGCGGTGACTATCGCACCCCGAACAATGACGCTGACCACCCAGCAGGCGGCCGATCTTCTCGGCGTGAGTCGCCCGACCATCGTTCGGCTGATTAATAACAATGAGCTACCTGCCGAACGAATCGGCAACCGGCATCGACTCCTGCTCGACGATGTTTTGGCCTATCGCGAACAGCGCCGCAAGCGTCAGTACGACGCATTGGCGGCGACCGCAATTGAAATTGACAGCGATGACGATCCAGAGACGATCCGAAAGCAATTACGCCAAGCGCGCCGCGCTGTGGCGGCGCGCCGCAGGAGCTCAGCCCAGCCGAGCTGACAATATGGGCACCGATGTTCGCCGCTCTCCTGGACACTTCGGTGTTGTGGCCCAGCTTGCTGCGCGACTTCCTACTTTCGTCGGCGATCGAAGGGATGTATCGGCCGTTGTGGTCAAGCGCCATCCTGGCCGAACTCGAATACGCCGAATCACACAAGCTAATGGACCGGGGCGAACAACCCGATGTTGCGGCCACGCGGGCACGTCACCTGATTGACCAGATGACAGCCGCGTTCGACGACGCGCTGGTCGAAAACTGGGAGCCACTCGAAGGCACCTTCGGCCTGCCCGATCCCGACGACGAACACGTTGTTGCTGCCGCAGTCGTAGGTGGAGCCGGCGCCATCGTCACCGAGAACCTGAGGGACTTCCCCTTTGCGAAGATTCCCCCGCATATCAAGCTCCTGTCCCCCGCCGAATTCGCGGCGGACACCGTATCGGTTTCACCAGATGTCGCGCTGCGGGCCGTACAGACCATGGCTGCCAGATACGCTGCACCCGCGCTAACGACCGAAGACATCCTGAACCGTCTGGTTCAGCGATACCAGCTGACCGAAGCGGTTGAGCTCATCCGCGCAGTGACCTGACACCGCCGTTACACAATCCGGAAGTTCAGACTGTGAGTGTGAGTGAGCAGTTTCCTAGGGAGCTGGAAACGCTGCGTGCTGACAATATGCGCTTGCGCCGCCTCCTGAAGTTGAGCGAAGAGCAGGCCCGAGCTGCCGATCCCGATCAAGCGGCCTTGACCGGGGCGCCGGAGTCGCCGGTCGATATGGCGTCGATGCCCGACGACAAGATCCGCTTCTACCTCAATCTGTTTCGTTGTCGCTCTGATGTTTACGCTCTGCGTTGGGAGAACCGCCGTGACGGCCGATCCGGTTGGGCGCCGGCCATTCGCGGATACTGGCGCAAGGGCATGAACCGCGCCGACGCACCATATCTTCCGTTGACTCCCGACATCATCGCACAACACTTGCGAGGCGAGGTCCATATCGGCCTCTATCCGCTTGGTGACGACGACACATGCTGGTGGGTAGCAGCCGATTTCGACAAAGAAGCGGCAATGCTCGACGCACTGGCATTCATGAAAGCGGCACGCGCACACAAGGTTCCTGCTGCATTGGAGGTGTCGCAATCAGGCCGCGGCGCGCACGTGTGGATCTTTTTTGCCCAAGCAACATCGGCGGCAACAGCGCGACACATCGCCACCAGTCTGCTGGGCGAGGCATTCCAGTTACGCGGCAGTATGCACCTCAGTAGCTACGACCGGTTCTTCCCCTCGCAAGACGTCCACACTGGCCGGGGCATGGGCAACCTCATCGCCGCACCTCTCAACGGGAAACGCCGACAGCACGGCACAACTGTCTTCCTCGATCCGGCCACCCTTGAACCCTTCGACGACCAATGGGCCTACCTTTCCAGCATCGCCCGACTGTCAGCCAATGACGCTGCCAGATTATCTCGCGCACTGCCGGATCCGCAGATCGGACATCGTGTGCGGAAGCTGCACCTACCTACGTCGTCGAAAATCGTCCCTAGGCCCGCGGCGATCATCCGGGCAACGTTCGCATCGCGAATCACCCTGACGGCCAGCGATCTCGGGCCCGCCATGATCTCGGCCGTCAAGCATGCAGCCTCGATTCGTAATCCGGAATTCGATGCCCGTCAGCGCGCGCGACGCAGCACCTGGGACACGCCACGGTTCCTCTACAGTTACGACGAAACCGCCGACGGCGACCTCGTTCTCCCTCGCGGCCTACACGCGCTTCTGACAGATCTGGTCGACTCAGCCGGAAGCGTGTTGCGGATCGACGACAAACGCTCCACCGGCGATCGCCACGAATTCAGCTGCTCAACTCAACTCAGGCCCGAACAAAGCGCCGCGGTGCGGCAACTTGTTGAGCAAGACACCAGCGTCCTGATCGCACCACCAGGCTCTGGCAAGACCGTAATTGCATGCGCTGCAATGACTTCCCGGGCGACCTCGACGCTGATCCTTGTCGACCGCAAAGCACTTGCCGATCAGTGGCGCGACCGGTTGCAGAAACACCTCGGATTCAAGTGCGGTCAGATCGGTGGTGGGCGATCCAAGACCACGGGCATCGTCGATGTCGCGCTCTTGCCGACTCTCGCCCGCAGGGCAAGCGTCGAAGACATCACCTCCAGCTACGGATTCGTAATCGTGGACGAATGTCACCATATTGCCGCTAGCGCATTCTTCCACGTGCTCAACCGAATTCCCGCTAGGTACTGGCTCGGGCTCACCGCGACACCGGAACGCCGCGACGGGCTCGAGGATCTCATCTACCACCAACTCGGATCACACCACATCGCCCTTGATGGCCCTTCAGCAGGACAACTCCCCTCAACGGACACCGACTTGCTCGCGCCCTATCCAGTTCTGCACGTGCACCCCACCCAGTTCCGCTACACCGGAGACGCCGACCCCAACGCCCCGGGTGGAATGGCCGAAATCTACCGCTCCCTCATCGCGGATAAATCCCGGCTCGACCAGATCGTCAGCGACGTACTTGCCGCCCACGACGATGGCGCCAACATCCTCGTCCTGACCACCTGGGTCGACCACCTCAATGCGATCGCCGAACGACTCCGCACTGCTGACAAGACGGTGACTGTTCTCAGCGGTCAAATGACGGCACGCGAACGTCGGGAGACCACCAAACAACTGGCGAAGCACACCGCCGATGCCGAACAATTGCTGATCGTCGGCACCAGCTCATTCATCGGCGAAGGATTCGACTGTCCGGCTCTGGACACGTTGTTCCTAGCGGCCCCGATCACGTTCAAGAACCGACTTGTGCAGTACATCGGACGCGTCGCGCGGCTCCACCCCGGCAAGACAACTGCAACCGTGCACGACTACCACGATGAACTGGCCCCTGTGCTCGCGTCATCGCTGCGTAAACGCGCACCCGGCTACACCAAAATGGGCTTCCCTGACCCTAGAACGCTTATCCGGTAACCACCCGCTTCGAGGACGTCGCGTGGCTGGCGGCGGGCGCGGGCGTAACGGTGTGGGTGTAGAGGTCGGTCAGGTGCAGCGCTAGCCGGTGGTGTCGCTCGGGGGTGGGGGCAGGTCGGATCGTGCGTCGACCCCAATCTCCCGGTGACATCAAGACCGACCCACTCCGGCAACCGGTATCAGATGGGCAACCGCGTCATCGGCGATGGTCGCAGCAGATTCGAGAGAGAATGGCAGGTACGAGTTACACCGAGCGAGGCTTCCATGACCGATGCAGAGAACGTCACTGTCGCACGCTTTGGCGTCACCGCCGAACGCGGATTCCTGCGTCGGGAGGATCCGATCGTTCGACTACCCTCGCCGCTGGCCGAATGGGACGAACTTGCAAGCAACTTGCCGAAGTTGATGGCAACCGGGCGGGTTCGCGCGTTTCTGGAACGACCGCCGGTGTTCGACGTCGCGTCGCTCACGACGCAGCCCGACGTCGAACGAGCGATGCTGATCTTGTCGTATCTGGGGCACGCATACGTGTGGGGTGATGTTCGGCCTGTGTACCGGCTACCCCCGGCCCTGGCGCGGCCCTGGCACGATGTCGCAGTGAGACTCGGCCGCCCACCAGTCCTGTCGTACGCGTCGTACGCACTCGCCAACTGGCGGCGCGTTGATCCCGACGGCCCTGTCGCGCTTGGCAACATCGTGCTGCTGCAGAACTTCGCTGGCGGAATCGATGAGGAATGGTTCATCGTCGTTCACGTCGACATCGAAGCCCGCGCAGGCAACGCTTTGGTGGCGATCGGGGAGGCGCAGCAGGCAGTAGAGCACGAGCACGCAGACGCGGTCGAGATTGCGCTCGGCACCATGGCGCGCGCGTTGGAAGGCATGTACCAGACGCTTGCGCGAATGCCGGAACACTGTGACCCACACGTGTATTACCGGCGCGTGCGGCCCTACATTCACGGCTGGAAGAACAATCCGGCCTTGCCCGACGGGCTGATCTACGAGGGCGTCTTCGCCGGGACTCCGCAGCAATTCGCAGGCGAGACCGGCGCACAGAGCACGATTATCCCCGCGCTCGACGCGGCATTGGGTGTATGGCACCGCGATGATCCGCTGCGCCCGTACCTCCTCGACCTGCGGAACTACATGCCGCCACGTCATCGCGCCTTTCTCGCCGCGGTCGAAGCAGGGCCGTCGATCCGCGATTACGTCTACCAGCACCGTGCAGATGAAGGTTTGCGCGAGGCCTACAACACCTGCATCACCTGGATCGAACGATTCAGATCACTACACCTCGGATACGCCGCGGAGTACGTATTCCGGCAGGCGCAGTCCAGTCCGGCCAACCCCACCACGATCGGCACCGGTAGTACGCCATTTCTGCCGTACCTGCGCAAGCACCGAGACGAAACCGCCGCGTCGCTGATCTGAGGGCATGTCGATGGTGATGGTTGAGTCGGCCTTGGGCGCGGTGCCGATGTTGCCGTCGGTCCGTTTCCTCCGGGCCGCTCGCCGAACGCGCCGTGCGAGTTTTCACGCAACGGGCTCTCCACTGTGTCTGCCGTCAGGCGGGGTTGGCCAGGATCCAGGGGTTGGGGATCTGGGCGCCGCGATACCGGTATCGCGTGATCGAGACCTTGGCGGGGTTGAACAGCTCGACCCATCCGCCGAGGGTCGCACCCAGCGGCCGTTGCGGCCAGTGTGGTGTCGGCGGACGTCCTTCCATCTCCATCGGTGCGGATCACCCTGTGCCGCACGAAGTTTTCCAGGGAGCCCATGGTGTGTTTAGCGACTGCATGCTTGAAGTAGTTCAACCAGCCGCGCATGATCTGGTTGAAACGCTGGTAGCAGCTACGGGAGGCACGTGATGGATGTGCAGCTCCTCGGCTTCGGATCGATCGAGGTCGAGGGACGAGCGTACGAGCACGACATCGTCATCGACCGAGGTGCCGTGCGCAAACGGAGCAAGAAACCCTCCAAGCCATACCGCGCCAAGTTCGGACACACCCCGCTCTCGACCGATGAGGACCTCCCGTGGGGCGGACCCCGGTTGATCATCGGCACCGGGGCTCACGGCAACTTGCCGATCATGCCCGAGGTGGTGGCGGAGGCCGCGCGCCGAAACATTGACCTTGTCGCTGTCCCGACAGACCAGGCCTGCCAGCTGATCGCGGGCCTCAAGCGACGTGAGGTCAGCGCGGTCCTTCACGTCACCTGCTGATCCGATGATCTGGAGCGGGAGCCGGCGGCGCACGCGGTC
>JAFAID010000132.1 GCA_019236925.1 Mycobacterium sp.
ACGAACTTGTTCAACGATTCCCGGATATCGCTGCGCAACGCGGCGGCGACGATCATGCCGATCGGTCCGAACAGCGCCGGACCCCCGAGATGCACATCGAAGCTGACGACCGAATCGTCGCCCTTGGGTTTGACTTTCGCGATCAACCTGACTTTGACGCCGCCGACGCCGTCGCCGTCGAGCGTCATGGTCTCCGGCGGCTTGTAATGCACGATCGTCCATTTGATCCGGTTGGGCATGCCCTTGACTTCGACGATCGACTCGATGACGGTGCCATTCTCGAGCTGCTCGGGCAGCGTGCTGCGCCACACCCGGTGGATGGTCAACCAGTCCTTGTAGCGGGACAGGTTAGACGCGTCCTCCCAAGCCTTTTCGGGCAGCAAGGGTACGTCGATGGATCCGGAAAGCTTCGCCATGAGCTTCGCCTAGGCGCTTCCAGCGTCATTCTTGTCGTTGCGGGAGCGATCCGCCAATCGCCACCAGAGGTCTAATTCCGTGGTCGCCGTCGGGTCCACGCGCTCCCCCGGCTTGGGCACGGCCACCGCGACGTCGGCTTCGTCGGCGGCGGCCAGCAGCCGCTCGATCGGTTCGGCCCACGGGTGCGGTGCCAGCCGGAACGTGCACCAGTGGATCGGCACCAGAAGTCCGCCGTTGACATCCAGATGCGCCCGGACCGCCTCCTCGGGATTCATGTGGATATCGGGCCACGACTTGCTGTAGGCGCCGATCGGCATCAGCGTCAGGTCGAACGGTCCGTGGTCGGCGCCGATGTCCCCAAAGCTCTTGGTGTAGCCGGTGTCGCCACCGAAGTACGCCCGGTGCGCGGGACCGATGATCGCCCACGACGCCCACAACGTGCAGTTGCGGTTGAGGAAACGGCCGGAGAAGTGTCGGGCCGGCGTGCAGATCAGGGTCAGCTCGTCGACCTGCGCGTGCTCGTTCCAGTCGAGTTCGATGATGCGCTCGTCAGGAATGCCCCAATCACGCAGGTGCGCACCGACGCCGAGCGGAACGACGAACGGCGCCCACTGGCTGCGAGCCAGCGCGACGATGGTATCGATGTCGAGGTGGTCGTAATGGTCGTGGCTGATCACGATCGCATCCAAGGCCGGTAGCGCGTCCAGCGACACCGGCGGCGGATGCATCCGCTCCGGGCCAACGACATCCGAGGGCGAGCACCGATCACTCCACACCGGGTCGGTCAGGACGCGGTACCCGTCGATCTCCAACAGCGCGGTCGAGTGGCCGAACCAGCTGACCGCGATTTGGCCCGCCGGGGCCTCGAACGCTCCGGACTTTGGCGTGGCCAACGGGATTTGCGCCGCCGGCCGGGTGGCGGCGCGGGCGCCGATCACCTCCCACAGGATGTTCCGCTGTTCCTCGCGGTCGATGTTGAACTGGGAAGCCGGCTCCAGGTTGACGAACACACCGTCCTGGAAATTCGGTGACCGCTCGGCCAACGCGCGAATGTTGGACGGTTGAGCCCCGAGCGCGGCCGGCGCACCATGCAGCGCGCGCAGCACCCAGCCGCCGGCCACCAGCGTGGCCGTGCCGGCGGCCAGTCGTAGCGCCTCGCGCAACATGCGGTCAGGCCCCCTGGAACTTTGGTGGCCGCTTTTCCACCCGGGCCACCTGTGCTTCGATCACGTCTTGGCTGCCCCACGCCTTGTCGAAGAGTTCCTTCTGGACCGGCGAGGGCTCTTCGATGGAGCCATCGTCGTTGAGCACCCGCTTGGCGTGCTGTAGCGCTAGCGGGGCCAGACCGGCGATTTCGGCGGCCCACGCCTGTGCATCGGCCACCGTGCCGATCCGGTTGGCCATCCCGGTCTGCAGCGCAGTTTCGGCGGTGAGCTTCTCCGCGGACAGCAACATCGCCCGCGCCCGGCCATGACCAACCAGCGACGACAGCCGATGGATACTCCAGTTATCCAGTGCCAGGCCATATTTCGACGTCGGGAACTGGAAGAACGCGTCAGCCGCCACGACCCGCAGATCGCACTGCATCGCCAGCTGCAGTCCCGCACCGATCGCGGGCCCGTTGATCGCACCGATCACCGGAATCGGCGCCGCGTCCAAGACCTTGTGCAATTCGATGAGCCGGTCGGGATAGTCGGCGGCGAACGCGTCGCCACTCAGGTCGGCGCCGGCGCAGAAGACGGTGCCCTGCCCGGTCAACACGATGGCGCGGACATCCTCGCCGGCCGCCTTCTCCACTGCTTCGCGCAGCCCTTCGACGAGCTGGGAGTTCAGCGCGTTGCGCCGTTCCGGCCGCTGCAACTCAATGGTCAGGACGTCTTCGACGCGGGTGACACCAAGCATGTGCCCAAGCCTATTAGCCTCGGCGGGCGGCTGGAGAATCGGCGGTAGCCAGAACATTCAATTTGTCGGAAAGACCTGAGAGGATGCTTCAGCGTGAAACGGCCCAATTTCTTGGTGATAGTGGCAGACGATCTCGGGTTCTCCGACATCGGCGCATTCGGCGGAGAGATCAACACCCCCAACCTGGACCGGCTGGCCTACGCCGGGATCCGGTTCACCGACTTTCATTCGGCACCGGCCTGCTCACCGACCAGGTCGATGCTGCTGACCGGAACCGACCACCACATCGCCGGCATTGGCACGATGAGCGAGGTTCTGCTGCCCGGATTCAAGGGCGCGCCCGGTTATGAGGGCTATCTCAACGACCGGGTCGTGGCGTTGCCCGAGTTATTGCGCGACGCCGGCTACCTGACCCTGATGTCGGGTAAATGGCACCTGGGCGACACTGTCGACCGGTCGCCGTGGGCCCGCGGGTTCGAGCGCTCGTTCGCGCTGCTGCCGGGTGGCGCCAGCCATTACGGCGGTTCGCGGGCCACCGTTTCGTTGGGGGTCCCCACGCTCTATACCGAAGACGACCAGTTCGTCACGGTTGGCGACGACTTCTATTCGTCGGACTCCTACACCGACACCCTGCTGCGCTACTTCCGCGAACGCCCCGAGGAGGACGACCGGCCGTTCTTCGCGTATCTGCCGTTCCAGGCGCCGCACTGGCCGCTGCAAGCATCGGCGGAATTGATTGCGAACTACCGCGGCCGCTATGACGCCGGCCCGGACGCGTTGCGCGAAGAGCGGCTGGCCACGTTGAAGCGGCTCGGCCTGTGCCCCTCCGACGTCGTGCCGCATCCCGTGGTGGCTGACGGCGCCCCCGAGTGGGACGACATGACGGACGAGGAACGCGCGATCTCGGCCCGAAGCATGGAGGTCTACGCCGCCATGGTGGACCGGATGGATCAGAACATCGGCCGGGTCGTCGACTACCTCACCGAAACCGGCGAGCTCGACAACACGGTGGTGATCTTCCTCTCCGACAACGGCGCCGAGGGAGCGATCGTCGAGGCGATGCCGATCCTGGGTGACCAGATCGCGGCGCAAATCAAGCAGCGCTGCGATCACAGCCTCGACAACCTCGGCGCCCCAAACACATTCATCTGGTACGGGCCTCGCTGGGCGCAGGCGGCGACGGCGCCCTCGCGGCTGTATAAGGCGTTCACGACC
>JAFAID010000176.1 GCA_019236925.1 Mycobacterium sp.
GGTACCAGGGCCTTGCCGAGTTCTTCGAGGACCACGGCCGCGTCACCGAGATTGCCGCCGGCGCCGCCGCATTCCTCGGGCACCACCAGAGCCGCGGCGCCGACCTGCTCACACAGCAGCCGCCACAGCGACTCGTCGTAGCCACGCGCCGATTCCATCGCCTCGCGTACCGCGGCGGGCGAGGCATGCTTGGCTACCAGCGCGGCGACGGTCTCACGCAGCAGTTCCCGTTCGGCAGTCACAGCGCCCCCAGGACCCGTCGCCGGTGCGTCGCCGGGTCACCCCAGGCCGACCGCAATGCCTGCACCCGCAACAGCCAGAGCGACAAATCGTGCTCGGCAGTGAAACCGATCGCGCCGTGCGTCTGCAACGCCGACCGGGCGGCCAGCAACGCGGCGTCGGAGGCCGCGGCCTTGGCCGCACTGACATCGCGGGCGGTGTCGGGAGACTGATTCGCCAGCGACAGTGCCGCCCCGTAGATCAGCGGTCGGGCCAGCTCGATCGCGATGTGCACATCGGCGAGTTTGTGCTTGATCGCCTGATATGAGCCGATAACCCGGCCGAATTGGGCGCGCTGCTTGGCGTAGTCGACCGCGGTGTCCAGCAGTGCCTGACCGGCCCCGACCAGTTGCGCGGCGGTGGCCAATGCGCCGAACTCGTAGGCGCGCGCGACATCGGCCTGCCACGCTTCGCAGACGGCATCGGCATCGAACAGACGCCGGCTTGGGTCGACGGACTCGTGCCGGTCGCCCACGTGCGCTTCGCTGACCCAGCCGTCCGCTTCAGCGGCGAGGACCAGGCCGGCCGCATCGGCGTCCACCGCCCGCGGCACCTGCGGCTTCAGCACCAGAGTGACGATCAATTCGCCGGCCGCCAACTTCGCGCACCGTTCGTCTTCGGCCAGCAGAATTGGTGCCGCCGCAATGGATTCGGTGACCGGACCGGGCACGCACCAGCGTCCCAGCCGTTCCAATGCGACCACCAGGTCGACAGGGTGCGCGTCCAGGCCGTCGAACTGCTCCGGCACCGCCAATGCGGTGACGCCCAAGTCGGCCAACTGCGCCCAGACTTTGCGGCCGGGCGCGGTGTCACCGTCGGCCCAGGCCCGTATGGCGCCGGGCACGTCGGCCGCCGCCAGCGCTGCGTCGATGCTGGCCGCGAAGTCGCGCTGCTGCGCGTCGAGTTCAAAATTCACAGCATCTCACCGACTCTCCCGGGGCAGGCGCAGTAGCCGTTCGGCGATGATGTTGCGCTGAATCTCGTTGGTGCCGGCGTAAATCGGCCCGCCCAGCGCGAACAGTAACCCGTCGGACCACGAGCCGGCCAGTTCGGCGTCCGCCCCGCGGATCTCCAGCGCGGTCTGGTGCAGCGCGACGTCCAAGTCGGACCAGAACACTTTGGTTACCGAGGACTCCGCGCCGAGTTCGCCGCCGTTGGCAAGGCGGGTCACGGTACCAAACGTGTGTAGCCGGTAGGCCTGCGCCTTGATCCACGCATCGGCCACCTGATCGCCGAACGCGCTGTCACCGTTGGTCTTCCACAACTGCGCCAGGCGCTCGGCCGCGGCGAGGAATCGCGCCGGGCTGCGCAGCGACATGCCGCGTTCGTTGCTCGACGTGCTCATCGCGGCCCGCCATCCGTCGTGCACCTCGCCGATCACGTCGGCGTCGGGCACGAATACGTCGTCGAGGAAGATCTCGCCGAAACCGGTGTCGCCGCCGAGTTGGGCGATCGGCCGCACGGTTATCCCGTCAGCCTTGAGGTCGAACATGAAATACGTCAGCCCGCGATGGCGCTCCGCTTCGGGGTCCGAGCGAAATAATCCAAACGCTCTGTCGCCGAACGGTGCTCGAGAGCTCCAGATCTTTTGGCCGTTGAGTAGCCAGCCGCCGTCGGTGCGGGTGGCCGTCGAGCGCAGCGAGGCGAGGTCGCTGCCGGATTCCGGCTCCGACCACGCCTGCGCCCAGATCTCCTCGCCGCTGGCCATCTTGGGTAAAACCCGGTCCAGCTGCTCGTCGGTGCCGTGTGCGAACAGCGTCGGCGCCAGCATCGAGGTGCCGTTGGCGCTCGCCCGTCCGGGCGCGCCGGCGCGGAAGTACTCCTCCTCGAAGACCACCCACTGCAGCAGAGTTGCGTCGCGGCCACCGTACTTGCGTGGCCAGGTGATGACCGACAGGCCTGCATCGAAAAGCACCTTGTCCCAACGCCGGTGCTGTGCGAAACCCACGGCCGTGTCATAGGACAGCGTTGGGAAGGAGTCACGGTGTGCAGCCAGGAACTCGCGTACCTCCTGCTGGAATGTCAGGGTGTCATCGTCGAAATCAAGGTCCATCACGGCGTCTCTCGCAGTAGCGGTTTGACCACCTTGCCGCCGGCGTTGCGCGGCAGCGTGTCGACAAACCTCACCGAACGGGGGGCTTTGAAGTTCGCCAAGTACTCGCGGATGTACGCGATCACCGCCTGCTCGTCGAGCTCGGATCCGGTCCGTGTCACCAGGAAGGCCCGGCCGACCTCACCGAGCCGCGCGTCGGGCACGCCGATCACCGCGCAGTCCAGCACACCGTCCAGGCGGGCGAGTACCTGCTCCACCTCGGCCGGGTAGACGTTGAAACCGCCGCAGATGTACATGTCCTTGAGCCGGTCGGTGATCTGGAGATTGCCTGCGCCGTCGAGCTTTCCGATGTCACCGGTGTGCAGCCAGCCATCGGCGTCCACCGTGTCCGCGGTGGCTTGCGGGTCGTCGAGATAGCCGAGCATCACGTTGGGCCCACGCAGCAGCACCTCTCCGTGATCCCCGATCCGCAGCTCGAAATCGGCGACCGGCCGCCCGCAAGTCGTGGCGACCGTGACAGCGTCGTCGTCAGCGCGGCACATGGTGCCGAACCCGTTGCATTCGGTGAGGCCGTAGGCGGTCAGCACGATGTCGATGTCGAGTTCGGTTTGCATTCGCTCGATCAACACGACCGGCACCGTCGCCGCGCCGGTGACCGCGAACCGCAGCGAGCTCAGGTCGTAGGCGCCGCGGGCGGGATGGTCGAGCAGCGTCTGGAAGATGGTCGGCGGTCCGGGCAGCACGGTGATCCGGTGCTCGGCGATCGCGCGCATCGCCTGCTCGGCGTCGAACGTCAGCTGTGGGATCAGCGTGGCGCCGGTCTGCAGGCAGGCCAGGATCCCGGCCTTGTAGCCGAAGTTGTGGAAGAACGGGTTGATGCACAGGTAGCGGTCGTCGCTGGTGATCTTGCCGCAGGCCGCCCACGCCGCAGAACCGGACAGCGATTGGCGGTGCGCGCACAGCACGCCTTTGCTGCGGCCGGTGGTACCGGAGGTGAACAGGATGTCGCAGACGTCGTCAGAGCGGACCGCGGCGGCCCGGGCATCGGCGGCCGCGAGGTCAGTCCCGGCAGCGACGAACTCGTCCCAGGTCCCGTCGTCGACATCGACCGGCACCCGCACGATGTGGCGCACATCGGGTAACGCGCCATGGTCGAGATCGGCGATCTTGTCCGCTCCGAGGAACTCGCCCATCCCCACCAGCAGCGGAGCGCCGGTGCGAGCCAGGATGTCGGTGGCCTCGGCGGCGGTGTAGCGGGTATTCAGCGGTACCACGGTGGCGCCGGCGTAATGGGTGGCCAGGCAGGCAACCACCCAGTGCCAGGTGTTCGGCGACCAGATCGCCACCCGGTCGCCCGCGCTGACACCGAGGGTGATCATCGCCGCCGCGGCACGGCGCACCTCGTCGCGCAGCTCGGCGAAGGTGAGGGTGCGATCGCCGGTGACCAGCGCATTGCGATCGGGGAGCTCACCCGCGATGCGGTCCAACACCGCAGGAATGGTCTGCGGATCGCTCGGCATCGAACTCCTCTGGCTTCGATGGCCCGGCTCCTCCTCGGGCCGCACCACGGCCCGCATCGTCGCTCGGGCGGCTTGATCGTCCGGCTCCTCCTCGTGCCCCGCGTGGCACGCATCGTCGCCGGACTAACGAAGCAAGTGCTTGGTAGGTTAGCCTACAGGGGTGCAGGGCGTCGAGGAGTTCCGGGCTGAGGTCCGCGACTGGCTGGCCGAGAACCTGGTCGGTGAATTCGCCGCGCTCAAGGGGCTCGGTGGGCCGGGTCGCGAAAATGAGGCGTTCGAGGAACGGCTGGCCTGGAATCGGCGTCTCGCGGAAGCGGGCCTGACCTGTTTAGGCTGGCCGGTCGAGCACGGCGGCCGCGGCCTGTCCGTCGCGCATCGGGTCGCGTTCTACGAGGAGTACGCGATTGCCAACGCGCCCGCGAAGGTCAACCACTTCGGCGAGGAATTGCTTGGGCCGACGCTGATCGCCTTCGGCACGCCCGAGCAGCAGCAACGATTTCTTCCGCGAATCCTCGACGTCACCGAACTGTGGTGTCAGGGGTATTCCGAGCCCGGTGCCGGCAGCGACCTGGCCAACGTGTCCACCTCCGCGGTGCTGGACGGCGACGCGTGGGTGATCAACGGCCAGAAGGTGTGGACGTCGCTGGCGCACTGGGCGCACTGGTGTTTTCTGGTGGCGCGCACCGAGAAGGGCTCGAAGCGCCACGCCGGGTTGTCGTATCTGCTGGTGCCGTTGGACCAGCCCGGGGTTGAGGTCCGCCCGATCGTCCAACTGACGGGGGACTCGGAATTCAACGAGGTGTTCTTCGACGACGCCCGCACCGATGCCGACCTAGTGGTCGGCGCACCGGGTGACGGCTGGCGCGTCGCGATGGGAACGCTGACCTTCGAACGTGGTGTTTCGACACTGGGTCAACAGATCATCTACGCGCGTGAGCTGAATGGTGTTGCGGAACTCGCCAAACGCACTGGCGCCGCCGACGATCCGCTGATTCGGGAACGCCTGACCCGGTCCTGGGCCGGCTTGCGGGCGATGCGCTCGTATGCCTTGGCGACCATGGACGTCGAGCAGCCCGGACAGGACAACGTCTCAAAGCTGTTGTGGGCCAACTGGCATCGTGAGCTCGGCGAGATCGCGATGGACGTGCGGGGCAAGGCGGGCCTGGTTTTGGACGGCGGAGACTTCGACGAATGGCAGCGGCTTTATCTGTTCACCCGCGCGGACACCATCTACGGCGGCTCGAACGAGATTCAGCGCAACATCATCGCCGAGCGTGTGCTTGGCCTACCCAGGGAGGCTAGATGACGTTAGCGGTCGCGCCGAAAGAGGTTGCCGGACACGGGCTTCTGACCGGCAAGGTCGTGATCGTCACCGCGGCTGCCGGCACCGGCATCGGGTCGGCAACCGCTCGGCGGGCGCTGGCCGAAGGCGCTGACGTTGTCGTCTCCGACCATCACGAGCGACGCCTCGGGCAGACAGCCGAGGAACTGTCGGCGCTGGGCCTCGGCCGCGTCGAGCAGGTGCTCTGCGACGTCACATCTTCCGCCCAGGTCGACGCGATGATCGCGTCGGCCCACGCGCGGATGGGCCGGATCGACGTGCTGGTCAACAACGCCGGGCTGGGCGGACAAACACCGGTGGCCGATATGACCGACGAGGAATGGGACCGCGTTCTCGACGTAACGCTGACCTCGGTCTTCCGCGCTACCCGGGCGGCGCTGCGCTACTTCCGTGGTGCCGACCACGGCGGCGTGATCGTCAACAACGCCAGCGTCCTTGGCTGGCGCGCCCAGCACTCGCAATCCCACTATGCGGCAGCCAAAGCCGGGGTGATGGCTCTGACTCGCTGCAGCGCAATCGAGGCCGTCGACTACGGGGTGCGGATCAATGCGGTGTCGCCGAGTATCGCCCGGCACAAATTCCTGGACAAGACCACCTCGACCGAACTACTCGATCGGTTGTCGGCCGGGGAAGCTTTCGGACGAGCGGCTGAGCCGTGGGAGGTGGCCGCCACCATCGCGTTTTTGGCCAGCGACTACTCCAGTTACCTGACTGGAGAAGTGATTTCGGTGTCGAGTCAACACCCATGAACCGGCGCGACGAGCTGTTGGCACTGGCGGCGACGATGTTCGCCGAACGCGGCCTGCGCGCGACCACGGTTCGCGACATCGCAGACGGGGCCGGCATTTTGTCGGGCAGCCTCTACCACCACTTCGCGTCCAAGGAAGAGATGGTCGACGAGCTGCTGCACAGCTTCTTGGATTGGCTGTTCGGCCGCTATCAGGAGATCATCGACACTCAGTCCAATCCGCTGGAGCGGCTCAAGGGGCTGTTCATGGCGTCCTTCGACGCGATCGAACACCGGCATGCCCAGGTCGTCATCTACCAGGATGAGGCCAAGCGGCTGCTGTCACAGCAGCGGTTCTCCTACCTCGAGGACATGAACAAGCAGCAGCGCAAGATGTGGGTCGACGTGCTGCACCAGGGCATCGAGGAAGGTTATTTCCGACCGGATCTCGACGTCGATCTGGTCTACCGCTTCATCCGCGACACCACCTGGGTGTCGGTGCGCTGGTATCAGCCCGGTGGACCGCTCACCGCCGAGCAGGTGGGTCAGCAGTATCTCGCTATCGTCCTAGGCGGAATCACCAAAGAAGGAGTCTGAAATGACAGAGGCATACATCGTCGACGCGGTGCGGACCGCCGTTGGTAAGCGCAACGGATCGCTTGCCGGCGTGCATCCGATCGACCTGGGTGTGGCCGCGTTTCACGGGCTGTTCGCGCGGGTCGATGTCGACCCCGGGGCCGTCGACGACGTAGTGGTCGGATGCGTGGACGCGATCGGCGGGCAGGCCGGCAACATCGGTCGCAACGCCTGGCTGGCGGCGGGCTATCCCGAAGAGGTCCCCGGGGTAACCGTTGATCGGCAATGCGGCTCCAGTCAGCAGGCGATTTCCTTTGGTGCGCAAGCGATCATGGCCGACACCGCTGATCTGATCCTGGCCGGTGGCATGCAGAATATGAGCCAGATCCCGATCGCCTCGGCGATGGTGGTCGGCAAAGAACTCGGCTTTACCTCGCCCACCGGCGAATCGAAGAATTGGCTGCACCGCTACGGCGATCAGGAGATCTCGCAGTTCCGCGGCGCGGAGTTGATCGCCGAACGGTGGAACCTGTCCCGTGAGGAGATGGAGCAGTTCGCACTGACCAGTCACGAACGGGCGCTCGCCGCGATCCGGGGCGGACACTTCGACAACGAAATCATTGCCGTGGACGGCTTCCGGATCGACGAAGGGCCGCGGGAGACATCGCTGGAGAAGATGGCCGCACTCAAGACGCTGTCGGAGGGTGGCCGGTTGACGGCGGCGGTGGCCAGCCAGATTTCCGACGGCGCCAGCGCGGTGCTGCTGGCGTCCGAGCAGGCCGTCAAGGACCACAAACTCACACCGCGAGCCCGAATCCATCACATCAGCGCCCGCGGCGCCGACCCGGTATTCATGCTGACCGGGCCGATCCCGGCCACCCGCTACGCACTGGAGAAAACCGGGCTGTCCATCGACGACATCGACGCGGTGGAGATCAACGAGGCGTTCGCGCCGGTCGTGCTGGCCTGGCTCAAGGAAATCAAGGCCGACCCGGAAAAGGTCAACCCCAACGGCGGCGCGATCGCGCTGGGTCATCCGTTAGGGGCCACCGGGGCAAAGCTTTTCACCACCATGCTCAACGAGCTGGAGCGCACCGGTGGCCGTTACGGCCTGCAGACGATGTGTGAAGGCGGCGGCACCGCCAACGTCACTATCATCGAACGGCTCTAACTCATTGCGCCGCGCGTGAACTGGTTGCGAGTTTTTTCACGGCGTTGTCAAGCGGTCACTGCGACATCGGGTTAGGCGGCTTGGTCGAGTAGGGCGGCCAGGCGCTGGGCGGGGGTGTCGAGATCCAGCGTCGGCCTGGGCCGGCGGTTGAGGGTGTCTTGGATGCGTTTGAGGTCGACTTTGGTGTAACCGCTGAGGTCGCTGCCTTTT
>JAFAID010000228.1 GCA_019236925.1 Mycobacterium sp.
GGTGGTCGCGCCGATCGCTTCGGAATTGATACTGCCTATCGCGATGGCTGTTCAAAACCGGATCACCGTTGACGATTTGGCGCAGACGCTTGCGATCTATCCGTCGCTGTCCGGCTCGGTCACCGAGGCGGCCCGCCGGCTCATAGCCCGCGATGATCTGAACTGATGCACGAACTACTGAGGCCGACGATGTCGAATCGCCGCTGAAAGGCAGGCACACGTGGACCGAATATTTCATGTCCTGATCGGTGACCCAACCGGTGCCGTCGATGTTGCGATCAAAACCTCGGCGCTGTTCCTCACGGCCGCGATCCTGTTTCGTTTCATGGAGCGCCGCACCCTCGCCGAATTCGCGCCGTTCGACTGGATCGCTGCGGTCGCCGCCGGAGCCATCGTCGGTCGGGCCGCTACCGCCAGCGATACCTCGTGGCTCTACGCAACCGTTGCGCTCGTTTGCCTTCTAGGCGCCCACGCGGTTCTAGCGAGATTGCGCTTCATTCCCGGGATTCGACGATTCATCGATCCGCCTCTGAAAGTGCTGATCCGCAACGGACACGTCGACCGACGCAACCTGCGTCGATGCGGACTAACCATCGCCGATCTCCAGGCTGTGCTACGACAGCACGGACACGAAAGCTCCGATCGTATTCACCTCGCGATATTCGAAGCCAAAGGCGCGATTTCCATTCTGTTAACGGATGGCAATGAGCTCGCTTAGTGAGCTCGCGCGTCGTGTCCGTACCGCTGACATAGTGGACGCGATGGGGCGACTACATCAACATCGGTGCGATCTGCTCGATCTGGTGAGTCCCACGCCCGGCCGCGTGCTTTTTGGGCCGGCCGTGACGATCTCCTACTTCCCGACATGTCGAACCGCGCTGCCCCCCGAACGCCACAACTTCAAGCGGCTCTTCTATGAGGCTATCGCTGATGGCGCTAAAGGACGGGTCCTCGTCTTGGCCAGTAACGGATACACCGACACCTCACTTGGCGGCGGTACGAAGATGTCGCGTGTCCAAAACCATCGGCTTGCAGGCATTCTCACGGACGGTCGACTTCGTGACTTCGCTGAACTCCAGCAATATGACCTCGCTGTCTATTGCCGAGGCGAAGCAACGCGCTGGGGTGGTGATGTGGTCACCCCCTACGAGGCCAACCGTTCGGTAGTGCTGGCGGGGGTGGGGATCCATCCCGGCGACTACATCTTCGCCGACCCCTCGGGCGCTGTCGTCATACCCGCCAACGAGGTGCGAACCGTTCTTCAAGGCGCGTGCCAGGTCACCGTGGAGGACGCGCAATCGGTCGCGGCCATCCGGAACGAAACGCCATCCACGTCACCCGGAACTGAACACTGATCCCCTCGGGTGTGGCGTTAACGCCGGACGAGAGTAACAGGCACGTCGAGCACCAACTTGTCTAGAGGTAGTCGCGAAGCTCGTGGAGCAGGGCCGACTTTGGGCGTGCACCCACCAAGCGGGTGGTTGGCACGCCGCCCTTGAAGACCATCATGGTGGGGATCGACGCCACCTGAAACCGTTGAGCAGTCAGCGGGTTTGCGTCGATATCGAGCTTGGCCACGGTCAACTTATCCCCGTGCTCTCGTGCGATCTGCTCGAGGATCGGTGCGACCGCACGACACGGGCCGCACCATGGGGCCCAGAAATCAACTAGCACAGGTGTGGGGCTGTCGAGGACATCAGTAGTGAACGAGGCATCAGTGACCGTGATGGGCAGGGGTGTGGTCATGAGAGAGATGTTTCCTTCCTGATAGTGGAATCTGTTAGAGGACAGTCTGATTGGCTCAGCCAGCGCTCTGCATCGAGCGCGGCCGCACAGCCGCTGGCTGCGGCGGTGACTGCTTGGCGGTAGCGGCGGTCGATCAGGTCGCCGGCGGCGAATACACCCTTCAGCGAGGTGGTGGTCGTTTCATCTTTTGTCAGGATGAAGCCACTGGCGTCGAGTTCGACGACTCCGACCAACAGATCTGAGCGCGGCGTTTGGCCGATGGCGACGAAAACGGCCGCGACCGCAATGGTGGAGTCGCCGCCGTGACGCGTGTCGCGTATCTGCAACCCGGTGACGTGTTGGTCGCCCTGCACGGCAAGCACTTCGGTAGATGTCAGGATCGCGACGTTGGGATGTGCCTGCAGGCGGGCAACGGCGATGGCTGGTGCCCGTAGTCGGGGGCGATGGTGGATGAGGGTGACGTGGTGGGCTAGTGGCGCGAGGTAAAGGGCCTCTTCAACGGCACCGTCGCCGCCGCCGATGACAGCGACGTCACGTCCGGTGAAGTGTGCGCCGTCGCGTTTCGCGCTGGTGCTTACGCCGTGGCCGAGGAGCCCGCGTTCGCCGGGCACGTTGAGGGGCCGGGGGGCCGAGCCCATGGCAAGAATCAGGGCACGGCCGTGGTGCTGGGCATCGCGAATGCTGACCGTCTTGGGCTCGTCGCCGAGATCGAATCTGTCGACGTAGCCTCGGCATAACTTGGCGCCGAAGTGCTGTGCTTGGCGCCGCATCGTGTCAGCCAGCGCAGGACCCGAGACCAATGGGCCGACACCGGGGTAGTTGTCGACGTCCCCGGCGACCACGAGGGCACCACCGGGCTCATGGCCTTCGATGACAAGGGTGTCCAGCCCGGCCCGAGCCGTGTAGATCGCCGCGGCATATCCGGCCGGGCCTGACCCGACGACAATGACATCACGAATCCGGGTTGTGTCGGCCATCAGTCAGCGGCGATGCGTTGGCGTGACCGCGGGCCGGCGCCGAGTGCACGCCGGATTACTGTTGCGGTGTGGGCTGGTCCGAGAGCATCGTGCGACAATGCGCGCCTGGCTTCGGGGCGTCGAGCCGCCCCAAAAGTCGCAAAGGCGCGCTGAATTATTGGCGGACGACTGGGTAGCGTTAATGTGTACACGCAGCCTCCTTCTATTCTGAGCCAACGTTTTCCAGAACCACTGCTACTGCCTGCCCCGAGCCGATACAGACCCCAATCACCCCGTAACGGGCACCTCGTTCAGCCAATTCGGTCGCCAGCGTCAACAAATAGCGAGTTCCCGTAGCCCCGAAGGGATGTCCGATCGCAACCGCGCCACCATTCGGTGTGAGCTTGTCATCGGG
>JAFAID010000370.1 GCA_019236925.1 Mycobacterium sp.
TCAGCGCGGTCAGGCGTCTGCTGCAAATCCCGATCGACCACTTCATCGAGGTCACCTTGGTTGGGTTCTTTCAGATCGCCCGGGTGGTCCAACCCCTCACTGTGTGCCTGAACGAGGACACCTCGGATCGCTACTACTCGGGGGCGAACTTCCATAAAGGCATGCAGCAGATCAGTGCGGCCCAGGCAATGGCGTTCGTGCGGCAACGCCGCGACGCCGACGACGCGTGGTTCAGCGATCTTGATCGAACCCGCCGCCAGCAGGCCTTCATCGGCTCGCTGGTTAGCGGGCTGCGCCGCAGCAAGGCGTTGTCTAGCCCGAGCGGGCTGCGGACCCTGCTGGACGTCGCCAAGCAAAATGTCGCGGTTGACGCTGGTTTCGACCTGGACGACTTTGTGCGTAACGCGACGGCGTTCCCTAACAGACCGGTCGTGCTATACACGCTGCCGGTCACCGATTTCGAGGAAATCTCAGACGGTGAAGACGTCAACATCATCGACGTATCCACTATCCGCTCCGTCGTGCACAACCTGGTGGCCGCCGGTTCGCCCGCAGCAGCTGCCTCGACAAGCAGCAACAGCGCAGCAGCGCAAGCAGCCGACGGCGAGCAGGCAACCCTAGGCAGCATCGCACTCAACGTGGTCAATGCCTCAGGCAAGCAAGGAGAAGCCGCGTACCTCGTAAAGTCCTTAGCGACAGGGCCGTTCATCGAGGGGGCGATCAGCACCGCCGACTCGACCAGGCAGACAAGCACCATCACCTACGGACCTGGGGCAAAGGCAGCCGCCGCCCAGCTCGCCGATGAATTAGACATAACTGCCAACGCATCTAACAGCGTCGCCCCCAACACGGTGCGGCTGACCGTCGGGACCGATGCCGCCAGCTTTGACTACCTCAATCAATCAGCGTCGCCGACCACAACCGCCGCGACGCCACTCACCACGGTGTCGGCCACTGGCACCGGCACGCAAGAACCGTCACCTACCAACCTCACGCGCATGACCGCCGATGGCATCGCCTGCGTGAAATGACAAGGGGCTCCTGCAAGATTCGCTGCTCCTCTTGTTTTCTGAGAAAATCTCAGGGAGAGTCAAGCGGTCACCTCTTTTGGGGAGTCGCCATGAGACTCACACGGCAGATCGGCCGTTCGCTTATTCTCACGCTGTTCGCCGGCGCATCGATGCTGCTGCTCGCCCTAATCACAATGTTCTCGGTCGCGATCTCGCGGGCGGACAACCCGGACGAGGCATTGAACGCGTTGATGATGGGTGGCACAGGCATGCCGACCCCCAGCGAGTTCTGGCAGCACACCATCATCACCGACTACATCGACCCCGCCACCGGCGCCAACTACACCCCAGTGCTGGTCCCCACACCCGAATCGTTTGCCAGTACCTCAGGTCCGGTCGGGCTGGCGGATCTGCAGGCCGCGATCGCCGCCCAACAGGCGAGCGATCCTGGCCAGCCCTACCTCGTCGAAGGCTATTCGCAGAGCGCATCGATCGCGGTCGACGAGAAGATTGACCTGATAGCATCCTGACCTCACTTTTCTGCTGCTCGGCGACCCTAACCGGCCCGACGGCGGCATGGTCGAGCGGCTGGTCGGTTTGAACATCCCTGGGATGGGCGCTTTCAACGGCGCCGATCCGACCGACGCGGGCATCCCGACCATCGACATCGCGAACCAGTACGATTTCGTCGCGGATTTTCCGCAATTTCCGATCAACGGGCTGGCGGACCTGAACGCCGAGTTGGGTTTTATCTACGCGCACGCCGCCTACGGCGATGGCCCACTGCCCGAGGAGATTCCGGTCATCTGGCCACCGTCAGAACCGCTGAGCGGGCCGTTCGCCAGCGAATATGTGCTCGGGTCCACCGAGATCGTCAAGCAGGTCGACGGCGACACCACGTTCTACTTCATCCCGACCACCGAGCTGCCGCTGCTGGATCCGCTGCGCAGCTTGGGTGTGCCCGAGTCCGTGCTCAACGTCTTCCAGCCGGCGCTGCAGGTGATCGTCGAAGCCGGCTACGACCGATCCATTCCGTTCGGCGACCCGACACCCGCGCAGCTGATTCCCACCATCGACCCGGTCACCTTCAGCCTCGAATTCGACAAAGCCGTGGTCGAGGGCGCCGATAACGCCTTCGCGCTGTTCGGCGCCCAGCTACCCGGAGCCAGCGAGTTGGAAAACCTGCTCGATCAAGCAGAAGGATGGTCCGAGCAGGAAATCGGCGTGCCGTACGACCAATTCGTGACCGCGCTCAACAACGACTTCAACCCGTTCACCGCCTTCGCCGAGCTGGAAGCGCCGCTGGGTCAAGACATCGAAAATCTGTTGGAGCTGACCGGTATTCAGCAGGATCTGCTCGACCCCATCTTTGGGCTCATCGGGCCCCTCGGGGGACTGTTCACCAGCTGAGGATCCGGGCCCGGATCCTGGCCGGGGATACCCGGCCTGTGAACACGCGCGCTAGACGGCATATCGCTGCGCGGATTCGGCCGAATCGGCTTCACGCCAGGGCTTTAATGGGGCGATGGAGCTGATGTCGCCCACCGACTCGATTTTCCTGCTGACCGAATCCCGCGAGCATCCGATGCATGTCGGCGGCTTGCAGCTATTCGCACCCCCGGAGGGCGCCGGGCCGGAATTCGTCCGGGAAATGGCCGACGCCCTGATGGAAAACCGCGAATTCCAACCCACCTTTCGCAAGCGGCCCGCCTGGGTCGTCGGCGGACTCGCCAACGTTGCGTGGGCCTACGACGATGCGGATGACGTCGACATCGACTATCACCTGCGGCGCTCGGCGCTGGCATCGCCGGGACGGGTCCGCGAGTTGCTCGAGTTGGCCTCGCGGCTGCACAGCAGCCTGCTCGACCGGCATCGCCCGCTGTGGGAGGCCTACTTCGTGGAGGGACTCAACGACGGTCGGTTCGCCCTTTACAGCAAGTTCCACCACTCCTTGATCGATGGTGTTTCCGTGCTGAAACTGATGCAGCGCACGCTGTCGACCGATCCCGATGATTCGGAACTGCGCGCGATTTGGAGTCTGCCTCGACGTCATCGCCAATCGGCCGAGCGGTCCCGGTGGCAGACGCTCAGGCAGCTCGCAGGATCTGTTGTGGCGTTCGGTCCCTCGACATGGTCGCTGGCCCGTGCCGCGCTGGTGGAACAGCAACTGACCTTGCCGTTCGCCGCACCGCGCACCATGCTCAACGTTCCCATCGGCGGTGCGCGGCGCGTGGCCGCCCAGTCGTGGTCCTTGGACCGGATCAAAAGCATCAAGCAGGCCGCGGGGGTGACCGTCAACGATGTCATCCTCGCGATGTGTTCCGGTGCGCTGCGCTACTACCTGCTGGATGAGCATGCGCTGCCCGACACGCCACTGATCGCGATGGTCCCGGTGAGCCTGCGCACCGCGGAAGAGGCCGACGCCGGCGGCAACATGGTCGGCAGCATCTTATGCAACCTGGCTACCGACGTGGAGGATCCGGCGAAGCGGCTCGAGACGATCAGCGAATCGATGCGGGGCAACAAGAAGGTTTTCTCCGAACTCCCTCGGCTACAAGCGTTTGCGTTATCGGCCTTCCTCATGGCGCCGCTGGGTCTGGCCGCGGTGCCGGGCTTCGTCTCGTCGGCGCCACCGCCGTTCAACATCATCATCTCCAATGTGCCGGGCCCAACCGAGCCGATGTACTGGGGCGGCGCCCGACTCGACGGCAACTATCCGCTCTCGATTGCGTTGGACGGGCAGGCGTTGAACATCACCCTGACCAACAACGCCGGCAACATCGATTTCGGCTTGGTCGGATGCCGGCGCAGTATTCCGCACCTGCAGCGGCTACTCGGACACCTGGAAAGCTCGCTGAAAGATTTGGAATGCTCGGTCGGGGTGTAACCGCATGCCCAAGCTCAGCGCGGGGCTGCTGTTGTATCGGGTGCGGGACGACATTGTCGAAGTCCTGATCGCGCATCCAGGTGGGCCGTTTTGGGTTCGCAAGGATGACGGCGCGTGGTCAATTCCCAAGGGCGAGTACACCGATGGCGAAGACCCGTGGGCAGCGGCGCAGCGTGAGTTCGAAGAGGAGATCGGACTGCCGCCGCCGGCCGGACCGCGGATCGACTTTCCACCGCTGAAGCAGCCCAGCGGCAAGGTCGTCACCGCGTTCGCGGTGCGGGGCGATCTTGACCTTACTGATTCACACAGCAATACCTTCGAACTCGAATGGCCCCGAGGATCCGGGCGGATTCAGGAGTTCCCGGAGGTCGACCGGGTCGGCTGGTTCCCGGTGGCGCAGGCCCGGAGCAAGCTGCTTAAAGGGCACCGTCCTTTTCTGGATCGATTGATGGCGGATCCGACCCTGGCCGATTTGCGTGAGGGTGAATGAACCTGGCGTATGTTCACGGTCATGCAGACCCTGCGAACACCAGACGAGCGGTTCTTGGATCTACCCGAGTTTCCTTATACGCCAAACTATTTCGACATCTCAGACGACGACGGCGGGACATTGCGGATGGCCTGGGTGCAAGACGGTCCGGCCGACGCCGACCCGGTGCTGATGCTGCACGGCGAGCCTTCGTGGTCGTTCTTGTATCGCAAGATGATCCCGGTGCTGACCGCGGCCGGCCATCGTGTGGTCTGCCCGGACTTGGTCGGGTTCGGACGTTCGGACAAGCCCACCCGCATCGGGGACCACTCCTACGCCCGCCACGTCGAGTGGGTGCGGGCACTGGTGTTCGATCACTTGGACCTGCAGCGAGTGACCCTGGTCGGGCAGGACTGGGGCGGGCTGATCGGTTTGCGGTTGGCCGCTGAACATCCCGAACGCTTCAGCAGGCTCGTCGTCGCCAACACTGGACTGCCCACCGGAGACATACCGATGCCGGAGATCTGGTGGCAATTCCGGAGCGCGATTCAGACTGCACCGTCGATCGACGTCGGCCGGTTCGTGCAGGGGGGCTGTCGCCGGCCCATGAGCGACGAGGTGCGCGCGGCCTACGACGCGCCATTCCCCGACGACACCTATTGCGCCGCACCGCGTGCCATGCCCGGCTTGGTGCCGACGTCACCAGATGACCCCGCGGCACCGGCCAACCGCTCGGCATGGGCCAAGCTCTGCGCGAGTTCGACCCCGATGTTGGTCGCTTTCAGTGACGGGGACCCGATCACCGGCGGAATGGCGCCGATCCTTCAGCGCGCAATGCCCGGCGCACAAGGAATCGAGCACCCGGTCGTGCACAATGCCGGGCACTTTCTCCAAGAAGACGGCGGCGAAGAACTCGCGGGCTACATCGTCGAATTCCTGCGTAGCTGACCGACGTCAGCAGGACACTCTGAGCTCGAAGGGTCGCGTCGTCCGTTCGGTCGCCTTGGCGCCGGCGAAACCGACCGTGGTACCGGTAATCCGATAGGTGGGACCGGTCATGGCGACCGCGGCCTCGCCTTGTAAGTGGCGGTCGTAGCTGCCGGTGACGCTGTCGAAGTTGCGGAACCGGACGAATTCGGCGACCAGTTTTTTGGCGTTGGAGAGCATCACGGTCACGCCCGCGTCCGCGTCGCCGGTGCTGATCGTCCTCATCCATTCGATGGACTGGCATTGCACCGCGTTCGTGACCTGTGGGGTACCGCCGTTCACGCTGAGTTCGGCAGTGCCGGCGGGCAAGGTGCCCGGCGACGGCTTATGCGCCGTGTTGTCCGATGAGCAGCCGACGACACAGACGAACGCCAGCATCGCTGCAGCTGCTATGGACGACCTGTTTCGCACAGATAGAAACGTAGCGCCGCGCGCACGCATTTGGGTCAGGGTCTTGGGACCAATGCGATGAGCTGCGTTTTCTTCGACTCCTGCACAATACAAACATGACGAGTGTGTCGAGTGTCGCCGAGCCGCAGGCACTTCTGCTGCAGCTGTTGGACGCGGCCAACCGCGCCGACCCGTATCCCGTGTACAAGCAGTTCCGGGACCGTGGGCCAATGCGGCTGCCGAACTCCAACCTCATCGTCTTCTCGTCGTATCGCGAATGCGACGAGGTGCTGAGGCACCCGGCATCGTCCACCGACCGGCTCAAGTCGACGATCGCACAACGCCTGTTCGCTCAAAATGGGATCGTCCGCCCGCCGGGACCTCCGATGTTCCTGTTTCTCGATCCACCCGACCACACCCGGCTGCGCAAACTGGTCAGCAAGGCGTTCGTGCCCAAGGTGGTCAATGAACTGCAACCAGCCATCGCCGAGCAGGTGGACGGGTTACTCGACCGCATCGCCGAACGGGGCCGGTTCGACGTCATCAGCGATCTGGCCTACCCGCTGCCCGTGACGGTGATCTGCCGGCTGCTGGGAGTTCCGCTGGAAGACGAGCCGAAATTCAGCAACGCATCAGCGCTGCTGGCACAGGCGCTGGACCCGTTCTTCGCGATCACCGGCGAGCCGGCGGCGGGCATGGAAGAGCGTTGGCGCGCCGGTCAATGGCTGCGGGAATACCTGCACGACCTGATCGGACAGCGCCGCGCACATCCCGGTGACGATTTGATGTCGCGGCTGGTCGCGGTGGAGGAGTCCGGCGACCAGCTAACCGAAGGCGAGATCGTCTCGACCTGCAATTTGCTGCTGATCGCCGGGCATGAAACCACCGTGAACCTGATCGCCAATGCCATCTTGGCGATGTTGCGGCACCCCACGCAGTGGGCCGCGCTCGGCGCCGATGCGGATCGCGCTTCCGCGGTCATCGAGGAAACGCTGCGCTACGACCCGCCCGTGCAATTGGTCGCCCGAATCGCCACTGACGACATGTCGATTGGAGACACCCGGATAGCCAAGGGCGACTCCATGCTGCTGCTGCTGGCCGCGGCTCAGCATGACCCCGCCGAGTTCGAGCGGCCGGAGGCTTTCGACCCAGATCGAAACGCATTCCGGCACTTGGCATTTGGAAAGGGCTTGCACTACTGCTTGGGCGCTCCGTTGGCTCGGCTGGAGGCCGCTGTTGCATTGTCGGCGGTGACGGCCCGTTTTCCCGAAGCGCGGCTGGACGGCGAACCGACTTACAAGCCGAATGTCACGCTACGAGGAATGTCGTCACTAGCCGTGGCGGTGTAACCCGGTCGGGGATTAGCCGTTCTGGCTGCCGCCGTAGACTGTCGGTCTTGTTGTCACATAAGCCTTCGCGCGGTCAAACCAGTCAGGGTGCACGTCGAAAACCGGGCTTCGTGTGAGAATCATCGGAATGAGTCAGGAAGTCATGCATAGCGCGGCGCGTCGGGCCGCGATGAAAATCGAGGATTACCTGACGCCGGACCGAAACATCGTGGTGCCTGAGGGGCAAACTGTCGCGTCGTGTTTGGACCGCAATATCGCGGAACTCGGTGATACCTGCGCTTACCGCTTCCTGGATTACGACAATGACGGCCAGTCGGTCGAGCTGACCTGGAGCCAGTTGGGAGCCAGGATTCGCGCCGTCGGGGCTCGCCTGCAACAGGTCACCGCGCGCGGTGACCGGGTAGCCATTCTGGCCCCGCACGGCGTCGATTACGTCGCCGGCTTCTTCGCGGCCATCGCAGCGGGCAACATTGCCGTCCCGCAGTTCGCTCCGGAGTTGCCAGGCCAAGCCGAGCGCCTGGAGCTCGTGCTGGCCGACGCCGCCCCGTCGGCGCTGTTGACCACGACCCCCGCAGCCGAATCCGTGCAGGCCGTGGTGCGCAAGCTGGCCCGCGGCCGTCGCCCGCGGGTGATCGCCGTCGACGCGGTCCCGGATTCGGTCGGTTCGGGGTTCAGCTGGGTTGCGCCAGGCACCGATGACATCGCCTACCTGCAGTACACCTCGGGCGCCACCCGCACACCTGTCGGTGTCGAGATCAGCCACCGGGCGGTCGGCACCAGCGTGCTGCAGATGATCCTGTCGGTCGG